>JANXLV010000019.1 GCA_025355005.1 Myxococcales bacterium
TGATCATGCGGTCGCCTCCACGGCGCCCTTGGGCTCTTCCGATGCTGGCGCGGTGGGCGGCGCGGGCGGCGGGGCGGCGTCCTCTCTGCGTTTGTGCTCACGCACGACAAGCGCGAGGATACCGAGCCACGCGGCGACACCCACCAGGTTGATCGTCACGAGCAACGTGGTCGACAGTCCCCACCGCTTCATGACGAGCACGGCCGTGATCGCGTCGCCGGCTCGCACGATGAACGTGTCAGCCAGCTGCTTCACCTTGTACTTGGCCTCGCGGGTGGTGACGAGCCACAGCGACTGCGTGGTGGTGTTCGCGAGCGAGTAGTCCAGGCTGTTCTCGACGACCTTCTGGAAGAAGACGACCGACAGCGTGGGAAGAACCAACAACGTGCCGTAGCCACCGAGCGCCGCGAGCGGCATGGCGAAGAGCGCCTTGCGCACGCCGATGTACTTGATGATGCGCGACACGAGGAAGAGCTGCATCCCCATCCCGAGGATGTTGATCCATTCGAAGTAGCGCGCCTTGAAGTGGCCGATGAACTCCGTCTTCGAGATCCCCTCAGCGGCGGCGCTCGCGTCTGCGCTGGACAGCATCGTGCGGTCGAGGATGAACTCCCCCATCGAGTTGACGAGGTTCAGCACGAGCAGCATGAGCCCCACGTAGATGAGGTACTTGTCCTTCAGCATCATCGAGAACGCGTTCTCGTGACCGAAGGCCTCCGCCGGCTTCTCGTGCTTGGCTGCCGTGCTTGCGGACTCGCGACGGTGCACGATGTAGCTGATGCCTACGCACCCGGCGAGGACGAACGCGGCGACCCACATGAGCCCGCTTGGCCCGAGAAAAAGCAGCTTGTCCGCGATGGTGGCGCCAGCGGCTGCGCCAGCGGAGCTGCCCACGCCGAGCACGGGGAAGAGGCGTTTGCCCCGCTCGCCCGCGTAGATGTCCGCACCGAACGCCCAGAACTGAGCGATCACCATGCGGTTGAAGATGCCGACCCACAGGTAGAACGGGACGCCGAGTGACAACTTGGTGCGAGCCAGGATCGCGAACACGACGAGGTTCGACACGAAGAAGAAGCTCATGTACGCGATGAGCTTCATG
The DNA here is from genome assembly GCA_025355005.1 of Myxococcales bacterium. Taxonomy (GTDB): domain Bacteria; phylum Myxococcota_A; class Polyangia; order Polyangiales; family Polyangiaceae; genus JANXLV01. The sequence continues at coordinate 1,100 of JANXLV010000019.1, forward strand.
CGCCCGACCCGGGAGGCCAGCCAGCTGTAGACGAGCGTGACGCCGATCAGGAGGACGGACTGCCCCGCGGCCGCGAACTGCTTCAATTCGGCGCCACCGCCGAGAAGGATGAGCGGCTCGCGAGCCACCTTGAGCAGGTAGTAGGCCGCCAGCAAGAGGAACACGTTGAGCGTCAGCAGGAGCGCCGTGGGGGCTTCACCGGCGCGCACTTCTGCCACAGCTGACAGCACGGTCTCGACGGGGCCGCGATGCCGCCGCGAGGGTACTGGATCGTGGTGACGCGCGTCGCTCATCGATTTTCGTCTAACCCCACTTGTGTACCGGTCACTACCACGCTTAAACAATATCCATGATGCAACGGAGGGTGGACGTTCTCTTCGCCGCGGCGCTGGTCGCGCTCGGCGGATGCGCGACGGATCATGATCGCCGCTTCCCACTTGCGCCGCACATGCAGCGCGATCCGGATCTCGCCTCCGTGTCGCTGCCGTGCAAGGCGGACCCCACGAAGAAGGATCCCAATCACGTGGCCTGCACCCCCGCGACGTACGTCTCGCCACTTGCGTGGGATGCCATCGACAACGCGATCGCCCGACCCATCACCGAGACACTGCGCGTTCCCGCGACGACCGAGGCCACGAACGCCACCGCCAAGGACGAGGTGGTGCCCTCGGCCTGGTTCACGCCGCGTCTCGGCGCGCGACCGGTGACGCTCGAAGAGGCCACGCGCGGCGCCTGCGAGGCTTCGCAGATCCTCGACGGTAGTGCCGCGGGCGCGGGTGAGTGGCTCATCGACGCGGGCAAGGCCAACGGCTCGTCTCCTGGGTTTCGCGTCAACATCCCCGGCAAGGGAAAGTACATGTTCAAGTCGGATGACGCCCAGGGCGAGCATCCGACCGCCGCGAGCGCGATCGGCGCGGCCATCTACCACGCTGCCGGTTTTTACACGTCTTGCGAGCAAGTCGTCTACTTCAACCCTCGCGTCCTTGCGCTGACGCCCGGGCTGGTCACCCAGGACAACAGCGGACTTCCAAAGCCGTTCGATGCCGCGGCGCTCGAGCACGTTCTCTCGCGCGCGACGAAGCGAGGCGAGCTCGTGCGTATGCAAGCGTCCGCGTGGCTGCCGGGCAGGCTGGTCGGCCCGTTCCGCTACGAGGGCACGCGCAAGGACGACCCGAACGACGTCGTGCCGCACGAGGACCGTCGCGAGCTCCGTGGCGGTCGCCTGCTTGCCGCGTGGACGGAGCACCACGACGCGCGCGAGCAGAACAGCATGGACTCGTGGATCTCCGACGCCGGGAAGGCGAGTCCCGATGGCTCGCCGGGCTTCGTGCGCCACTACTACCTCGATACGAGTGAGTGCTTCGGCAGCGAGTGGGAGTGGGAGGCGGTGTCCAAGCGCCTCGGGTACAGCTACCTGCTGGACGTGCCGGACATCACGACCGACTTCCTGACGTTCGGCATCGTGACGCGACCCTGGGATCTCGCGGAGCGCGCGCCCGGCAAGGAGCACTTTGCGTTCTACGACGTCGAGCGCTTCGTGCCGGAGGAGTGGAAGAACGAGTACCAGAACCCAGCGTTTTCTCGCATGACGGAGCGTGACGGCGCGTGGATGGCGCGCATGCTGGCGCGCGTGGACCCGGCGCTGGTGCATGCGTTCGTGAAGGCGGGGAACTTCACGAACCCCGACGACGCCGTCTATCTGGCGAACATCCTGCAGGGACGGCTCGACAAGATCATGTTGCGCTACCTCACGCGGCTGTCGCCGCTGGGTGAGATCAAGCAAGACGGTGACTCCGTGTGCGCCGTGGATTTCGCGCGGCTGCGTGGCCTCGCGACGGCGGACCATTTTCGCTACGCGGCCACGGTCGCGGGCGAGGGCGCGGGCGAGCCGTCCCGCGTCGTGTCGCTCAGCCTGCAAGAGAACGGGGCGATCTGCGCGAAGGTGCCGCACAAGGCGGGCCTCGCCGACGCGTTCCGGGACGACGCGAAGGAGCGCTACGTGGTCGTCACCATCGACAATGGCGTGAGCAAGAACCCGCTCAACTTGCACCTGTACGATCTGGGCGAGCGTGGCTTCTATCTCGCGGGCGTTGAACGTCCCGATGCGCGTTGACGGCGCCAGCACTACTGCCACGCAGTAGAGCTAGGGGTTATTCGGTAGCCCAGCGATAGCGGACTCCGAGCTCGGTGAAGTCGCTTCCGTCGAGCCCGATCTTGTCGGGGCCGAGTAACATCATGACGAAGCTCCCGCGCAGCTCCACGCGCCGGGAGAGCGCGATGCGCACCACGGGGCCCGCGCGGAACGTGATTGCGTCATCCCGCTTGGGAACGTCCAGGACATCTGCCACGAGGCCCACGGAATGCTGGCTGTAGGCGCCGAGCCGGATCAGATAGCCACCTCGGCCGCGGTAGATGAGGGGCGGGGCAACGACGACCTTCATTGTCTCCTCGAACGCGTATTCGCCATTCGGAACATTGGTGACGTAGGAGACGGTCCCACGCAGCACGACGGCGCCCGGCCCCAGCGGAATGGTCGAGTCCAGCTCGGCCTCGTAGGTGAGGATCTTCTGCTGCGCGCCTTCGCTCGTGGAGATGTCGAGCCGGTCGTAGTTCGGCTTCTGCGGAAGGAACGAACGATTGAACGAGACGACGTAGCGAGGCCCGACACGAAGGTCGACATACGGGAGCTCGGCCCGGATTCCGGCGTAGACGCCCGCGACGTCGCTGCTCACGATGGGGTTCGCATCCACGCCGATCCATTTCGTGAACGGCTTGCCATATCCGAGAGTGACCCGAGGCCGCAGGTACACGAAGCCGATGTCGATGGTGGTCGAGACGAACGGCCGAGACGGAAGCGCCGCCCAGGACCGCGTCATGCGCGGGTCCATCAGCCTGTCCTCGAGGGGAGTAGGAAAGAGGGAGAGCGGAGGCCTGGGATCGACGCGGGGAAAGTCGGAGGGCGCCGTCGGAGTCGAGAGCGTGGTCGTCGTGGAGGTCGTGGTCCGCGACCCGGTCGTGGGTGAGGTCGAGGTCGAGGTCGAGGTCGGAGGCGCGGGCGGTGGGCCTTCCTCGGGCACCCAGCCCGACGTCGACTGCGTCACGTTCGCGAGGGCCGTCGCCGACACCGTGGTCGTGGCGAGCGTGACGCAGAAGATCAAGCGCGCGCGCATCAGAACGACCCCACGAGGCCGGCGCCGTTGGCGGTGGGGAATAGGCTCATCTTCACGGCTCCCACGTGGACGCCAAAATCCACGCGCTTGTAGTGAAGCCAGGGCACTCCGTAGCCCACCATCGTTCCGATGATGGCGCCCGTCATGACATCACTTGTATAGTGCATGTCGCTGACCACGCGGAACGCCGACGTCATCACCGCCGCCGCGTAGCCGCCGCCGCAGCTGATGGCATCCCACGGCTCGCCGAGGAGCTCGTTCTTCTCGTGGTCCAGGCAGACCAGCGCTGCCGTCGTGAACCCGAACGCGGCGTGGCCGCTGAAGAAGCTGCGATAGTGGTTGGGGCCTTGGCAGTCGATCGAGGTGCTCGGCAGCTCCGCCGTTCCGCAGTTCACGCCGTAGGGGCGTTCGCGGCTCACGAGGACGTTGGTCGCCCCCTGTATCGCGCCAGCAATGGCGAGCGTCTCGAGGTCGAGCAGCGCCATCTCTTGCGCTGCCTCGCGACTGCCGCGGTACCACCATGCGGTCATCAGTGAATCGATGAAGAACGGCCATGTGGCCTCGAGTGAGAGCCCGACGTCGCTCGCGTCACGGAACGTGTACCGGATCTGAGATGCGTCAGGGCGGAGCGCGTTGCGCACCTGGCGGTCGAAGAGGACCGGGCCCTGGAGCGAGTGGCTCGAGAGTGGATGAAAGATGGCGGAGGCCAGCGTGATCGCGCCCGCGCTCGCCGTCACCACGTAGTCCGCGGTGCCGAAGCGACGCCATTTCCAGAACAGCGGCTTCACGGCGAAGTCCGGGTTCTGTGGCGTACCGCCGAGGACGAGAATGTTCGGATCCGGTACCGGCGGCGGCTCGCCCGGCGGCGTGTTCTGGGTCGGTCCCGTGGGTGGCGGAAGCGGTGTGACCTTGGGGGTCACGTCGATCTGCGCGATGCGCGCCGGCTCAGGCTCAGCGCGCGCCACCGCCGGTCCACCGATGAGGCCCAGCGAAACGAGCAACGCGAGCGCGCGTCGTGAACGAAGCGGGAGGAGGAGGCGCAAGGCGGTCAGGAGTATACGATGCGCACGTTCTGGACCAGCGCGAGCAGGGCCTCCTTCGCGCCTTCGGTTGTCTCGGATCGGACGTAGGCATAGCCCTCGCCCTCGTAGCCATCCGCGCGCGGCTGCCCCACCTTTGGTGAGCGCATCTCCACGAGCGCGTCCCCCGCGTCGGCCACCGCGCGCTCGATTCCCTTCACGGAGGCGACGCGCGTCCCCTGCCCTTGCCCGCGGAAGAACGCGGCCCCTGCAGCGCGGACACGCTTCTTCGGAACGAACTCGTCCTTGGCGATGAGCCGCGCCCATGCGGCAAAAAAGCTCGTGTCGTAGGCAATGCTCATCAACGGCATGATCCCGACTCCCGGTGGTCTCGCGCCCACCTCGTTGACGAGGGAGCTGCCGTCCTCACGCAGGAACCACTCCATGTGCGTCAGCGCGGTCCCGGCCGCGGTGTTGGCCGCGTCGCCGAAGAGCGCAGACAGCGCCGCGCCGTTCGTGTCGTGGAAGCGGGTCCAATCGGTCTCCTCTTCTTCGCGCGGCAGGAGGACGCAGTATTGCATCCACGGATTCTCGAGTGTCTCGAGCGGGGACGGCAGGTAGCGGGTACCAGATCGCCACACCGGAACGCCCCGCACAGTGACAGTTTCGCACGTGTACTCGCGCGCGCGGATGAACTCCTCCACTTGAAGGGGGATGTCCGTAGATGGGGCAATCCCTTGCGCGAAGAGCGCGTCCACATCCGCGTCGTGCGCCACCCGAAAGGTGGAACGCGCGCCGAGGCCAGCCTGCGGCTTCACGATGGCCGGATACCCGAGCTCGGAGAGCGCGGTGCGCAGTCCTTCCTTCGACCCCACGAGCAGGCTCCGCGCAACAGGGACACCACGCGCACGCAGCACCTCCTTCATGCGGTCCTTGTCGCGGAAGCGGCGCGCGATCTCGGGAAGCATGCCTTCGATGTCGAGCGCCGCCCGCACCTCCGCCAGTGGCATCTGCAGCTGCTCGAGCGCGCCGGTCAAGCGGTCCACGGGGCCCACGCCGCGCGAGATGGCGCGCACCGCGGTCGTGATGTCCGCCGCGTTCATCGGATCATTCACGCGATAGTGCGCAGCGAGGTGCGGTCGCAACGCAGTGGGGATCGCTGTGTCGGGATCTCCGCTCACGACGCTGGTGCGCACGCCCGCACTCGCGAGGGAAGCGAAGGCGGCGACATAGCGATTCGTGTTCTCGGCGAAACGCGGCGCGATGAAGACGACGTGCGGCATCTACGCCCGTCTACCGCACAACGCCGTGAGCATCAAACCCTAGCGCGCGCAGCGACCGCCTTGCGCCCAGTACTTGTTCGTACCGAGGACGTTGACACCGCAGGAGCCCGCGCCCGAGAACGGGATCGGGTGACCCTGCCATGAGCCCGAGCGCGACCAGCAGTTGTTCGCACCGCTGATGTTCAGCGCGTTGAAGACGTTGCCGCCGAGGTCCAGGATGCCACCCTTGCCGGCGCCGTTGGGGAAGCGTCCCGGCGGGGCGATGTAGATGGTGTAGTCCGGGTTCGTGCCGCTGTTGCGGGTGACGCCGTTCCAGTAGTTGTAGTTGTAGTTCGCCCACCCGAGGTTCGTGAGGTTGTCACCCGCGAGCGGTCCGACGACGTTCGGCGGGGACTGGTATTGGCCATACGACTCCGTGTAGCCGGCACCACCCTTGGGGTCCGAGTCATATGCGAACAGGTATCCGGCAGGATTGCCGAGGCCCGGCGCTGCGCCGCCCGCGGGATTGCCCCAGGGCTTGCTGCCGAGCCACAGGAAGTCGATCTGCTCGAGCGTGGGCAGGTGCCCGCCGTCCCACGCGCAGAAGGCCGCGGTGATGTACGACTCGACGCAGTTCATCGAGCGCTCGTCGTCGAACGCCTGCGTCCAGTACTGCTTGTCACCGAACGCCGTGTTGATCGCGTCGGGGATGCGGTAGCTGCGCGCGCCGTTGCCGTTGATGAAGCAACCCTCGTTCGCGCCGACGGCTCCGGGCGGATGCACGTAGGGGCCGAACTCCTGGTAGACGCCGTCGCCGACGTTGGGTGTGCCGTAGTTGCCGCTGTCCATCTTGTCGGGCAGGAACGCCGTCCATGCAGGGTTCCACCATGCGGGGGTGTGGTTCGAGATCCACGTGCGCATGTCGCCGTTGGTGAACGTGACGAACGCGCGCATGCGGCCTGCGGTGATGTTGTACTTGTCGATCGACGTGGTTGCCACGACCGGACCACCGTGCGTCGTGGCCTGGGGCAGACCGGCGACGACCGTGGTCACGCAGCAGCTCTCGTTAGCGGCGGGACCGCAAGTGTCGCCGCCGTGCTGGCCAGTGCAGGAGATCTTGTCTGCGCACTTGCCCTTGTAGTTGCAGCCACCGGAGCCGCAGTCCGTGCCGACGAGACAGGCCCCGCCGGTGGGGCATGCCAGAGCAAACGTGGGCGCGCCGCCGCCGCAGTCCACGTCCGTTTCGGTGCCGTTCTGGTAGCCGTCCATGTTGGTCGGCGTGGCGCACTTCTTCAGCGGGTTGCAGTAGGCCGACGTGCAGTCGGTGCCATCTGCACACGCATAGGTGTCGGCGCATAGGGGCGCGCCGTCGAGCGAGTGACCGCCGCAGTCGATGTCGCTTTCGCCGAAGTCCTTCTTGCCATCCGAATAGCCGTTGGCGACGCAGAGCAGCCCCGCGCTGCAGTAGGTGCTCGTGCAGTCGTTGTTCAGTACGCACGCGAAGCCCACATCACACGTCGGAGCCATGTCCGTGCTGTTGCCGCCGCAGTCGATCGCGCTCTCGCCGAAGTCCTTCTTGCCGTCCGTTGCGCCGGGGGTGCAAGTGAGACCCACGCTGCATGCAGCGCTCGTGCAGTCGTTGTCCAGCACGCACATCTTCGTGTTGGCGCACTTGGGCGCGCCGTCGGTCGTGTTGCCACCGCAATCGATGTCGCTCTCGCCGAAGTCCTGGATGCCGTCGGATGCGCCCGGCGTCGAGCACGTCTTGCCCGTGCCGCAGTTGGCGTTCAAGCAGTCGGCGTTGTTCACGCACGTCTTGCCAAGCGCGCACTTCGAGGCCATGTCGGTCGTCGCGCCACCGCAGTCGATGTCGCTCTCGCCGAAGTCCTTCTTGCCGTCCTTCGACCCTGTGGTGCACTTGCCATCGACGCCGCACGCCTTGCTCGTACAGTCCGTGTCGGCCTTGCACGCCGCGCCCGCTGCGCAGTTGGGTGAGCATGCGCCAGGGCCCGCGTCCTTGTTGCCGCCGCTGCCAGCATCCTTGCCACCGGCGCTGCCATCGGGGCCGCCGCCGCCACCACTGTCGGTTCCATCCACCGTTCCGCCGTCGTCGGTGCCTCCGTTTCCTTCGGAGCCACCACTACATGCGGCGACGAGGATTCCCAGGGTGGCGGTACACACGAGCAGCGGTCGGATACGAAGCATCAAGGCTCCTTTGGTGTGGGGCGGAGTCGAAGTAGAGCAGTAGATAAGAGTAGCGCGTCCAAGCCTGCATGTTCATGAAAACTGTGTCGTCAGAACGGAGGGCAGTGCCTTTGTTGCTCGAGGTCGCCAGGGTCTTCTTGGTGCTTGGACTCACAGCATTTGGCGGGCCAGCGGTCCACGTCGCGATGATGGAGGAGGAGCTGGTGCGGAAGCGCAGGTGGGTGACACCGGAGCGGTTCCTCGATCTATTCGGCGCATCCAACCTGATTCCGGGTCCGGGCTCGACGGAGCTCGGGATCTTCCTCGGCTTCGAGCGCGCGGGTCATGCAGGGCTCATCGTCGCAGGCGTCTGCTTCATCCTGCCAGCGGCGCTCGTCACGGGAGGCCTGGCGTGGGCTTACCTACATTGGGGCGCTCGTCCGGAGCTCGCCGGAATGCTGCGCGGGGTGAAGCCCGTCGTGATCGCCGTGGTGGGCCAGGCGATCGCGAAGCTCCTCCCCAAGGCGGTGCGGCGGTCGTGGGCGCTCGGGCTCGTCGGTGTAGCAGCGGCGGCGGGAGCGTGGCTGGGGCTCTCGCCGCTCGCAGTCCTGCTCGCCTCCGGCATGACGACGATCGCGTGGCATGCGGTAACGAGGCGAGGACCGGATGCGCGCGCCGCATGGGTGATGGAGCTCACGGGAGCCGGACGCGCGCTCGGCGTGGAGAGCAGCGCAGATCTCAGTGCGGCACCGAGCGCGATGGGCGTGCTCCTCTCCTTCCTCAAGATCGGCGCTGTCTCGTTCGGCGGTGGCTACGTGCTGGTCGCGTTCTTGCGGAGCGACCTCGTGCTCACGCGCCACTGGCTGACGGAGTCGCAGCTCCTCGATGCCGCCACCGTGGGGCTCGCGCGCGCGGCGCTCGTCGATGGACCCACCCTCGCGATCGGCGTCGTCGCCGCGGTCCTCCACCTTCGCTTCAAGGTCGCATCCACGTGGCTCGTCCTCGGTGGCGCCGGGGTGTCGTTCGTGCTCGGCATGGCGTGAACCAGGCTTGGACCGCGGCCGTGAACCGCAGTTCTCGACTGCAGCAGGCGCGCGCCGATCGGGCGTGAATCGCGCAGAAATTCGGCTGGCACGATGGTTGCGAAACGCCGACCACGATGAACCGCTCGACCTCTTTTGCGCTCCTTCTTCTTCCTCTTCTTGCCGGCTGCTACGTCAAGAGCGAACCCACGCCGACGCAGCGGTCTGGTGGCGGTGGCACCGTCTCTGGCGATCCGAGCAGCAGCACCGGCGGCACCGGCGGCACCACATCCGGTGGCGGCACCGGCGCGAGCGGGAACGGCACTGGCTCTGGCGGCGGCACCACCGGCGGCACGACCACAACGACGGGGCACCGCGTGTTCGTGACGTCGACGGTCTACAACGGCAACATGGGCGGCGCGGCGGGCGCCGACGCGCACTGCCAGACAGTCGCTGACTCGAAGGAGCTCGGCGGCACGTGGGTCGCGTGGATCTCCGACGGCACGAGCGGCCCGACGGTCCGCCTCACGTCGACGGGTCCGTGGTCGAACGTCCTCGGCGAGGAGGTCTTCAGGAACCGCGCGAACCTCCTCACCGTTCCGGAAGGCTTCTTGCCGGACGAGGCAGGCAACTACCCGCAGTGGACTGGCAAGAGCGCCCCGTGGACCGGCGTGGACGAAGGCGCGAAGCCGACGGGCTACGACTGCGGCGGCTGGGGGAGCGCCGCGACGACGGCGATCGGTACGACCTCGAGCGCGAAGCAAGATCAGACCTGGGGCGGAGGCGGAAGCCCGATCGATTGCGACGCGAAAGCCCCGCTCATCTGCTTCGAAAACTGACAACGCCGACCTCGACCCTCGACTTCGACTTCGACTTCACACGTGATAGGTTGCGGTCGATGCGTCGTTTCCTCGTCATTTCGGCTGCCGTTCTTCTTGGTGGGTGTCTCGAGGCACCGCCTCCTGCGGTCGCTGCTCCGATCGCCGAGCCGCCGCCGCCGGAGCCCGTAGCGATCGCGGATGGTGTCACGCCGGTGGCCAGCGGTGAGCCTGCGAAGAAGGACACGCCGCGCGCTGTGGATGGGCCGGAGTTCACGAATGCGACGATCGCTGGCGCGACGCGTGACCCCGCGAATGGACACTTCTCTCTCTTGCAGGCCACGGCTGGTCTTCCCGGAACAGGGCAGCTGACCGCGATCATCAAGACGAACATGGGGTCGATGACCTGCAAGCTCGATGCGGAGCATGCACCGAAGTCCGTGGCGAACTTCGTCGGCCTCGCTCGCGGCAAGCGGCCGTGGAAGAGCCCCGATGGCGCGTGGGTCGTGCGGCCCGCGTACGACAACACGTCGTTCCACCGCGTCATCAAGGGCTTCATGATCCAGGGCGGCGATCCCACAGGCACCGGCGCCGGAGAGCCGGGCTACACCATCAAGGACGAGCGCTGGTCCGGCGCCACGCACGATCGCGCGGGCCTCCTCTGCATGGCGAACCGCGGACCGGACACGAACGGCATGCAGTTCTTCATCACGGACGCCAACACGCCGCATCTCGATCGCGGCAAGACCGCGTACACCATCTTCGGCTCGTGCGAGCCGCTCACCGTCCTCCACGCGATCGCCGATGTGCCTGTCGGCGCGGCGGATCGACCCAACCAGCCCGTCACGATCGACTCCGTCACGATCGAGCGCTGAAGCCGGGCTGCCGTCAAACTGGGGCTTACGCTGGTTCGACCGTCACGGGCACGCCATTCAGCGCGGCATTCCCGGAGACGTCGAGCGAGGTCTCGTCGGTGAGGTCGTTGTTGCTGGCGCCGGGGTAGGCGGACGCGACGGAGAGGCGTGCGCCCGCGCGGTCATGACCGAAGCCATGCGGAAGGCTCACCACGCCCTTCATCATGTCGTCCGTGGTGTGCATGTCCACCGTGACGTCTCCGGTGCGTGAGCGCACGCGCACCCGCGCGCCGCTGGCGAGGCCGTGCGTGCGCGCGTCGTCCGGGTGCATGAGGAGCTCGTGGCGCGTGGGCCCCTTCATGAGCCGCTGCGCGTTGTGCAGCCACGAGTTGTTCGACCGGAGGTGGCGTCGACCGATGAGCAACAGCGAGTGGGTCGTCACTCGCGCACCGCTCGCGGCGCTCTCCGTGACCGCGCGTGTGAAGCGGCCGAGCTCTTCGCGGAGCAGCTCGGGCATCGCGACGATCTTCTTGTCGGCGTGGAAGAGGCGCGCCGGAAGGCCCGGCATCAGGGGACCGAGGTCCACGCCGTGCGGCTCCTTTGCGAGCGACTCGAGGTCGAGCGGGGTCGCTCCGTCCGTGCGGCTCGCGCCGTAGGGTCCGAATCGCAGGCCCAGATCGACCACCGCAGTGGGATCCGGGAACGGTTCCCAGCTCTTTCCCATCTTCGCCGCGAGGCGCTGCCCGAGGCCCTCGAAGATCTCGAAATCGTGCCGCGCGTGCTCACCGCGCGGGAAGAGCGCGGGGCTGTACCGCGCGGTGTTGCGCACCGCGAACACGTGAAAGACCAGATCGTAGTGATCGTGCTCCAGCGTGCACGTGGGCGGCAGGATCACGTGGGCGTGACGCGTGGTCTCGTTCAAGTAGAAATCCACGGAGGCCATGAACCCGAGACCGTCGAGCGCGCGGGAGAGGTTCTTTCCGTTGGGCGTGGAGAGCACTGGGTTGCCCGCCACGGTGACGAGCGCGCGCACCTGCCTGTCGCCCGGCGTCGTGATCTCCTCCGCGAGCACGGCCACGGGCAGCTCGCCTGCGAACTCTGGCAGGTCGCGCACGCGGCTCTTCCACCGTCCGAAGTGGCCGGGTCGTGATGCAGGGCCGTGCACCAGATCGATGGCGGGTGTGGTGAAGAGCACCCCTCCGGGACGATCCAGATTTCCCGTCACGATGTTGAGCAGCTGGATCGCCCACTGCGAGAGCGTACCCCAGCGCGTGACGGAGACTCCCATGCGCCCGTACACCGCAGCGCGCTTCGCGGACGCGAGCTCTCGCGCGATGCGCTCCACCGTCGCACGCTCGAGGCCGCACGCGTCGATGAGCGCGGTCTGCGGCAATCCACGGATCTCGCCGAGCGCGGCGTCGAGGCCGGTCGTCATCGCGGAGAGTGCCTCGGGGCGGGCGAGCCCCTCGCCCACGATGATCGAGAGCACCGCGAGCAAGAACGCCGCGTCCCCGCCGGGCCGGATGAAGTGGTGCTCGGTCGCCTCCTTCGCCGTCTCGGTGCGGCGCGGATCCAGCACGACCATTTTTCCACCGCGCGCATACAGCTCCTTCATGCGTCCGGGGAAATCCGGCACGGTCATGAGTGAGCCGTTGGACGCGAGCGGATTCGCACCGAGCACCAGGAAGTAGTCCGTGCGATCCACGTCCGGGATCGGCACGAGCAGCTGGTGTCCATACATCAGGTACGCAAGCAGCTGGTGCGGAAGCTGGTCGACTGACGTCGCGGAAAAGCGGTTCTTCGTGCGAAGCGGCCCCAGCATGCGCGAGCCATGGGTCATGGACCCCAGGTTGTGCACGTTTGGATTGCCGGGGTACGTGGCAACGGCATCGGGTCCGTGCGCGCTCGCGATCTCGTGGAGCTTCTGCGCGGTGACGTCGAGCGCGTCGTCCCACGAGAGCTCCTCCCAGCCCGTCTCCGTGCGCCGCAGCGGACGCGTGAGCCTGTCCGGATCTTCGTGGATGTCCTTCAGCGCCATGGCCTTCGGACAGATGTGACCGCGCGAGAGCGGGTCCTTCGTGTCCGCGCGGATCGACGACACGCGGCCATTCTCTTCCTCGATGACGAGCCCACAGATGGCCTCGCACAGGTTGCAGGCGCGCGTGTGCATCAGGGTTGTTGGGAGAACACGACGGAGTACGTCGCCTCGACCGTGCCCTGGGAGGGCCGCGGGAACGCGGTGGCGCGCACGGCCTTCAGCACGCAGCGCGCGAGCTTGTCGTTCTTCAGTGTGGAGGGTGCGGTGACGTTGGCGGAGGACACCTGACCCGTCTGATCGATCAGGATTCGCAGCCGGAGCGTTCCACTTGCGGGCGCGCCGTCCGCGAGCGCGGCCTTCTGACAGGCGGTGAACGTGGGCATGTGCCCCGCCATCTTTCCTTGAATCTCTTCCGGCGCGAGCTTGCCAGTCACTGTCACTGGCCCCGCGCGTACCTGACCTTCTGGCGGCGGCGGTGGCGGTGGCGGCGAAGCGGGAGACTCACCCGGCACGCCGGCATCGGGGCCCCGCGCGGAGAGATCTGGCCCGGGGTCGGGCGCGGCGGCGCTGCTTTCGGGCGCGGTGGCCGTGACCGTGATCGGGGGAGAGGTGGGCCCGCCTGCGCCCCCGCAACAGGTGAGCCCCAGCAGAACCGGGAGCCTTGACCACTTCATCAATGGGATATCTGCATTCATTCTACGTCCTCTCCGCCGTTTGCGACAGCGAACGCCCGACCGCGCACCGAATTACGCAGCGGAATCGCGCACTGCGAAGCACAGCCCCCAGACTGCGGAGAGGCCAGCAGCGTTGTGGGCGCGGCTTTTCTTCTGGTAAGAGCAGCGGCGTTTGCATGCACCAGAACGGAACGTCCAAGCCGGCTGCCTTCGTACCCGCCACGCAAGTGAAGCCGCTCGACATGCACGCCATGTTCGACGGCGCGCGCCTGCTCATCCTTGGAGGCACCGGCTTCCTCGGGAAGATCTTCTGGTTGATGCTCCTCGATCGCTATCCAGAGATCGGGAAGATCTTTCTCCTCGTGCGCAGCAGCAAGACGCAGACGTCGGAGCAGCGCTTCTGGGCCGACATCGCCACGAGCGAGGCGATGCTCCCGCTGAAGGAGAAGTACGGTGAGGGCTTCGACGCGTTCATTCGTTCGAAGGTTACCCCCGTCGACGGTGACGTGAGCCGCACCAACTGCGGACTCGAGCCCGAGTGGCTCAAGAACGAGAAGGGCACGATCGACGCGGTCGTCAACGTCGCTGGCGTCGTGGACTTCAACCCGCCGCTCGACGAGGCGCTCGACACGAACGCCTTCGGTGCGCAGAACCTGGTGGAGCTCGCGCGATCGCTTGGTGACGCGCCGCTGTTCCACACGAGCACCTGCTACGTCGTCGGCAATCGCACCGGCGTGATCCTGGAGGACCGCCCCGGCACGTTCCCGTTCCCGCGCGCGGGAGAGCTCGACCCCAACCTGTGGAGCGCAGAGCGCGAGATCGCAGACTGTCTGGATCTCATCGCGCAGGCACGTCACCGCTGCGACGACGCCTTCCGCCAGAGCACGTTCCAGGAGCAGGCCAAGAAGAACCTGCTGCGCCGCGGCGAGCCCACGACCGGGCCCGCGCTCGATCTCGAGCTCAAGTCCGTGAAGCGCAAGTTCGTGAGCGACCGTCTCGTGGAGGCGGGCCTAGAGCGCGCAGAGCACTGGGGCTGGCCGAACATCTACACGTACACGAAGAGCATCGGCGAGCAGATCATCGCGAACGCCGGCATCCCCTACGTCATCGCGCGCCCCGCCTGCTGCGAGAGCACGGAGAGCTTCCCCTTCCCGTCCTGGAACGAAGGCATCGGCACCAGCGCGCCGCTCATCTTCATGGGGATGAAGGGCCAGCACCAGATGATGGGCCGGAACGTGATCCTCGACTTCATCCCGTCGGACATCGTGGCCGCTGGCATGGTGCTCACGCTGGCGGAGCTGCTCGAGGGCACCGCGAAGCCCGTCTACCAGTATGGCTGCTCGGACACGTCGCCCATCACCATGGAGCGGCTCATCGAGCTCACCGGAATCTACAAGCGGAAGTACTACCTGCGTCAGGGCAAGGGGAACCCGTTCCTGAACTTCGTCCAGGCTCACATGGAGCCCAGCTCCGTCAGCAAGGAGCGCTACGACCTGGTGGGGCCCGGCGCGATCTCGAAGTTCGCAAAGTCGATCGCGAACGTGCTGCACAAGACCCCGGGCCCTGCGCGCAAGGTCGCGAAGAGCGCCGCTGGGGGTCTGGAGAAGTTCAGCGCGACCGCCGCAAAGATCGACGAGATCCAGCAGCTCTTCGTGCCGTTCACTTACTACCAGAAGGGCCCGTTCTCCTGCGTGAACACGCGCAACGCGTACGCGCGCCTGTCGCCCGAGCAGCAGGCAGAGCTGCCGTGGCACCCGGAGACGGTCGACTGGTCCGACTACTTCATGAACAAGCATCTCCCGGCGATGGAGAAGCGGATCATCCCGTGGCTCGAGGAACGCTGGAAGCGTGAGCAGAAGCCGCTCCGCGCGCACGAGACACTGGCCACGCTCATCTCGCAGATGTCGGAGCGCCACGCGCACTCGCTCGCATTCCAGATGATGCAGGAGGATGGCCTGTCGCGCGTCACGTTCGAGGACGTGCGTCTCCGCGTGCAGGCGACGGCGCGCAGGCTGCTCGCGCGCGGCCTCACGAAGGGTGACACCGTCATCCTCTCCGGCCTTGGCCGCCCCGAGTGGCCGATCGCTTACTTCGGTATCGTGTCCGCAGGCGGCGTCGCCGTGCCGGTGGATCGCGATCTGGAAAGCGTGCAGTTTACAAATATCGCGCGCGAATCCGCGGCGCGTTTTGCCTTCTGGGACGCCCACGTCGCGAAGAAGGGCGGACAGGGCGTGCAGGAAGAGATCCCGGCGCTCACGGTGCTCGCGCTCGAGACCGAGACGGAAGCAGACGGTCAGGATCTCCCGCTGCCCATCGAGGTCACGGGCGAGGACATCGCGAGCCTCATCTACACCAGCGGCACCACGGGCCGGCCGAAGGGCGTGCGTCTGTCGCACAAGAACTTCCTGTCGCTCATCGCTGCCCTTGCGCCGCTGTTCCCTCTCACGCCGAACGATCGCGTGCTGTCGGTGCTCCCGCTCCACCACACGTTCGAGTTCTCGTGCGGCTTCCTGCTTCCGTTCTCGCGCGGCGCGCGCGTGGTCTACGTGGGTGAGCTCACTGGCGACCGCGTGACGCAAGGGCTCCGGGAAGGCCGCATCACGGCCATGGTCGGCGTCCCCGCTGTGTGGCAGCTGCTCGAGCGCCGCATCATGTCCGACGTGCGCTCGCGCGGAAAGCTCGCCGAGCAGGTGTTCCACGCCGGCACCGAGGTGAACACCTGGATGAACCAGACGCTCGGGATCGACCTCGGGCGCACGCTCTTCTCGCAGGTGCACGACGGCCTCGGCGGTCACGTGAAGTGGCTCATCTCTGGCGGCGCGGCGCTTCCGCCCGACACGCAGCGGCTCTTCAGCGGCCTCGGCCTCAAGCTCACGGAGGGCTACGGCTTGACGGAGGCGGGGCCCGTGCTCACGGTGGCCAAGCCTGGCTCCAAGGCGGGACAGGTCGGCAAGCCGATCCCCGGCGTCAAGATCAAGATCGACTCCCCCGACGCGACGGGCGTGGGCGAGGTGCTGGCGAGCGGGCCCAACATCATGTCCGGATATACCGACGACGACGCCACGCGATCCGTCATGACAGAAGAAGCAGACGGAACGCGCTGGCTGCGCACCGGTGACCTCGGGAAGCTCGACAAGCAAGGCCGCCTCGTCATCGTGGGCCGCTCGAAGGACGTCGTCGTTACGTCCTCTGGCGAGAACATCTATCCCGACGATCTCGAGAAGCTCGTGAACGGCGTGAAGCACATCACGGAATACACGTTCATCGGCATCCCCAGCCCGAGCGGCGGTGAGCGCCTCGCGTGTCTCGCCGTTCCGGACGCCGATGCGACCGTGGACCGCGCCACGCGCATGGCCCGCGCCGAGCGCGTGCTACGCGAGTCGTTGAACAAGCTCCCCGCAGGCAAGCAGCCCAGCGTCGTGAAGCTGTACGACGCCCCGCTTCCGCGCACCGCGACCCGCAAGGTGAAGCGCCCCGAAGCGCGTGCGATCCTCGAGCGCCTCATCGCGGCCAGCACCCGCAGCGAGACGGGCCCTGACTCGATCGCGAGCGGCGTCTCGCACGTGCGCCACGCGATCGCGGCCGTCCGCGGCGTGCCCATCGACAAGGTGAGCGCCCACACGAACCTGCTCGAGGACCTTGGCTTCGATTCGCTCGCGCTCACCGAGCTCCTCGCCGCGCTGGAGACCAAATACGGCACGGTGAACCCGGACGACCTCACGGCGTGCCGCACCGTGGCCGACGTGGAGTCGCTCGCGATTCGCGACAAGAAGGAGAGCCGCACGCGCACGATTGAAGGGCGAAAGAAGCCTGAGGAGGCACCTGCGATCGAGTTCCCGCGCGAGGTCCAGGACGTCGGCAAGCGCGCCATCGGCATGATCCAGGACATGTTCTACGGCCAGATGATGGACTCGGAGATCTATGGCCGCACGTTCATCCCGCACAACCGCCAGACCATCGTCATCGCCAACCACGCGAGCCACCTGGACATGGGCTTCGTGCGGCACGCTCTCGGCAAGTACGGTGAGGACATCGTCTCGCTCGCCGCGCAGGACTACTTCTTCGAGCGCGGCTCCTTCAAGCGCACGTTCTTCGAGAACCTGACCAACCTCCGCGCGCTCGATCGCAAGGGCGGTCTGCGCGCGAGCGAGCGTCAGGCAAGCGAGGTCCTCGAGCAGGGACACACCATGCTCATCTTCCCGGAGGGCACACGCAGCCCGGACGGAGAGATCCACGAGTTCAAGCCGCTGCTCGGGCACCTGTCGCTCGCGAACGGCGTGGACATCCTGCCCGTGTACCTGGGCGGCACGCGCGCAGCCATGCCGAAGGGCGCGCGCATCCCCACGTCGCGCCGCATCTTCGCGCGCATCGGGCCGCCGCTCTCCGTCGTGGATCTGCGCAGACTCACCAAGGGCCTCACACCTGCTGATGCATCGCGTGAGGTCGCGAAGCTCGCGCGGCGTGCGGTCGTTGCACTGCGCGACGGTGACGTGCTCGACATCCGCGCGATGGACGGCCTTGCGCCGAACAGCGTGGCGCCGCCGGCGAAGAAGCGCGAGCACCCGCTCGTGGAGCTCTTCTCGGAGCTCGAAGGCAAGTTCGACAAGACGCGCGTGGAGAAGCCCGTCTCGTTCTATTTCACGCTCGGAAGCGACACGTACGCCAAGTGGACGGTGCTCTGCGACCGCGAAAAATGCGAGGTCCGCCAGGGCAAGCCCGAAGGCGGCACGGCCGACTGCGTCCTGAAGACCAGCCCCGAGCTGTTCACGCGCATCGTTCGCGATGCGTTCGTCCCGGGCCCCTCGGAGTTCATCAGCGGTCAGATCAAATCGAACGACATCGAGCTGCTGCTCACGTTCCAGAAGATCTTCGCGCTCTCCTCGACCTGACCTGACCTGCGTAACCTGTGCCTCAGTGCTTGAAGGCGAAGGCGATGTCGCGCTTGCCTGGTCCGCAGGGAACCTGCCATGCGCGGACCTTGGCGGTCACGCACTGATCGAGCGCGATCGCGGCGCTCGTGCTGTTGCTCGATGTGGTGGTCACGGACTGGACCGCGCCGCCAGCCTGCCATGCGACGTGCGCGGTGACGTTCACGTCCTCCGGCATCGGAATGTGGCCCTTCACGGAGGCAAGACAGTCTGTCTGGACCGCTGGCACCTTCTTCGCGATCGCGTCTTCGACGATCCTCGGCGTGCAGATGGCCTCGGCGCTTGCAGGCGACTCTGCAAGTAGCATGGCAGTCACCAGTGCAGCGCCAAGGATGTACACAGCTCTCATGCTGAGAACTCTCGCACACATCTGGGCGTCGGCAACTGAGCGGAGGCTGAGCGACGGCCTCCCGCTCAGACAATGCGGAGTCTGCGGAGCAGCGGACGCGCTGTCAGCCCTTGCAGCACGATCGAAATCGACACCACGCCGAACGTGGTCGTGACGATCAGCTGACGCTCCGGCAGCGACTCCGGGATCGCAAGCGCGAGCACCATGGACAGCGCTCCACGAAGTCCGCCCCACGTGAGCACCAGACCGTGGGAGAACGGAATGCGCTCCTTCGTCCGCGCGAGCAAGGCAGACACCACGAACACGACGACCGCGCGCCCGAGCGTCATCGCAACGAACGCGAGCACGATCGGACGCCACGCGGCGCCAAGCTGCGAGAGCTTCACCTCGAACCCGATGAGCAGGAACACCAGCGAATTCAGCGCAAATGCCGCGTACTCCCAGAAGGACTGCACGGCCATGTTCGTCGCCTCGCTGCATACTTCGGGTCGCGCCTGCGCTCTGCACACGACCCCCGCCCCCAGCGTGGCGATGATGCCGCTCACATGGAATCGCTCGGCGAGCGCGAACGAGCCATACGCTGCGAGCGTCGTCAGCGCGATCTCGATCATCGGCTCCGCGGTCCTCCGTCGCAGCCCCGACGCGAAGTAGCCAATAGCCACCCCGACGAGCGCGCCACCACCCACCACGATCACGAACTCGAGCGCTCCGGTGGCGAGGCTCGCATGCCCGTTTCCAGTCACTGCGCCCACGACGATCGCATAGAGCACGGCAGCGGTGCCGTCGTTCACCAGGCTCTCGCCCTCGATGAGCACGGACAACCGACGCGGTGCGCCCAGCGTCTTGAAGAGCGCTACGACGGCGATCGGATCCGTGGCCGCGATCAGCGAGGAGAACACGAGCGCATGCGACCAGCTGAGGCGCGGGCCGTTCGCGAAGGCATCCGTGGAAAGGACCAGGATGCCCGCCGTTGCGGCCATGGCCAGAAGCACACCGGGCACCGCGAGCGCGAAGATCGCGCGGAGGTTCTGCCGGAGCTCCGAGATTGTCAGGTTGTACGCGGCCTCGAAGATGAGGCCCGGCAGGAACACCGCGTAGAGGATGTCCTTCGTGAGGTGAATCGGCGTCGAGAGGTGCGCAGCGCCCAGGCCAGTGCCCACCACGACGAGCGCGACGGTGTAGGGTACCTTGAGGCGCGTGGTGGCGATCGCAACGGCGGTCGCCACGCTGAGAAGAAGAAGGATGCCGAGCTCCGTGGACACCAGCGTCCACGATAGCTTGGTTCGCTCACTTCGGGATCGTGTGTGGCGACCCCTGTTCCCCGTCCAGCACGAGATAGAATGTTGGCCAGCGCGGTGGATCGAAGGAGCGCTGGTGCGCGGCGTCATCGACGTATGTGTGCATCTTGCATGCATTGCAGAGTCGAATCCTCGACGGATCGATTCCAAGGGGCTGCTCGGCGTCGCATGCGGCGCAGACGAAGGTGGCGGTCGGGTCGATCGGTCTTCCGCCGGGCTCGATCACCAGCGTAACGTCGGGAGCGATCGCCTTTGCGCACACGTCCGGTGCGCGGTTCAGGGTGCTCCGCCCGCACCCGCAGGTGATCTTGCCTGGCTCTCTCGCATGGATCGGCGCGCCGCACGGGCACGACGCGTTCGCGACCCGCAGGGTCATGCGACGGGACAGGAAGCGCGCGCCGAAGTCACTGCCGTACGGCTCGTCCGGATTGTCCGCACCGCGGCGGAGCTTCGAGAAGTCCCTCTCGAAGAAGCCGCTCCACTCCGCTGGCGAGAGCGAGAACGCCTCGCCGCACGAGCCACAATCGACGTGCTCACGCGGACAGCCGAGCAAGACCGGATGCTTGCACGCGGGACAGTCGAGCCCAAGACGCATCGCAAGGATCAAGGGAGCGGTCCCCTTCGCCGACGACTTCGACACCGGCTCGCTCGCGCCGTCCGGGGCAGCGGCGTCAAGGGTGAGCTCGCTTGCCCACGCACTGTCTCGCGGCGCGGAGATGCGGTCCCGAAGGGCTGGGTCCACGCTTCCCTCCGCGAACTCCAGGCCCAGGAGCAACTGCTCCGCGTAGTCGGCCCATGACGCATGCTTCGCGAGCGATAGCGTCACGATCGGCCTGATGGCTTCGGTCGCAAGAGTCCGCTCCAGCAGACCGCCGAGCACGCACCATTCGACGAGGACTGACGCCCGCATCGCGTCGAGCGCCACGAGCCCGCGCCCCGAGAGTCGAGCGCGATGGGCCACGGTGAACGCTGCCTTGCGTGCGAGGTCTCGATCGCGCGCCTCCGGCTTCCACGCGCCGCCCGCGTGCGCCTCGTACGACGGCCACTCGGCGCGCATGCCTCGCTCCGCAAAAAAGAGAAGGACCGGGAGCACGGTGGCCGCAGAGGTCGCGCCGAACAGCGTCTCGATGCGCGCGCGCGCAGTAGATGCATCATACACGTTTCCGCCCACCAGGATGGGCGAGGCAAGCGCGCGAACGGTGTCGTCTAGCGTGGGCATGGTCATCCTTGGCTGAAGAAGAGCGTGACCAGACCGTGCGGCTCGCCGATTCGAAGCGGACCGCCAAGCACGTAGCGCGCGCGGAAATCAGCCTCGCGCATCGTGTCGGGGGCGACGCCGACGGCGACCGTGTTTCCGCATGCGCAGGTCAGGACGCCGCCGTGCTCACGCACCGACGCGCGAACCAAGGCATCTGCGAATGGACTTCCGCAGCTGCAGCTCGCTGGTCTCCTGGTGTGTACGACGCGCACGCGTGGATGATCGATCACGGCGAGCTGCCTCACGCCGGTCTCTCTGCGCTCGGCCTCCGCGGCGGCCTCTTCGCTAGCGTCCAGTTCGATGCGGTCGCCCAGATGCGTAGCGTGTTGCCACGCACGAGCGGTCAGGTGGTCCAGCGAGGCCCCGCACGAGTGGCAGCGGGCGCGTGGTGACGTGTCAGGTAACAGCGTGGGGTGGAGGCACTCGGGGCAATCGACGAACACGCGTACCGAGACCGAGGACAGCGGGCCGCCCGGATCACCTGGCTCCACGGTGAGCGCGTGAAGCGGGGAGAGGTCCACGTCCCACGGCAAGGTGCACCACGGGCTCGCGACATCCGCGAGGAGCTCAGCGACCTTCTTCTCCATCGCGACGACGTTGGCATCCACGTGGCCAGCCCAGAACCACGTGCCGTACACGAACGCGCGCCCATACGCCGCCCATGAGTCGTACGTGGCGCGCGCGAGGTTTGCGGCCGCGAGCAGCGCCGCCGATGCCTCGTGCTCCGCGACATATGCCGCGGCGTAGGCGAAGCCGGAGAACTGAACCTGCGCCGCCACGTCCAGCGCGACGATCGAGCTCTCCTCCGTCTGTCCGCCGTGCACCTGGATGAATGCACGCCCGCGCTGCTCGTCCGCGTCCATGAAGCGGAAGCCAACGGAGCTTGCCTCCGCTGGCAGCGACTGCCACCACGCGCGCTTCTGAGCGTAGTTCGCCTGCATCCCGTCAGCCGACACGCGGCGAAGCTTCACCATTGCCTCGCGACGTCCATTCACCCCCTGTACGTCGGCGAGCCACGCACGGGCACTGGGCTCGCCGCGCCCTCCGCGGACCACGACCTCCTTCGAATCATGGCGCGGCGCGCAGAGGGCATGGACCCACCGCTTTGCGAGCGAGAGTGCAGCGCCGTCGGTGCTCATGCCTTCGCCCGTCTTCGCAAGGCATCCCACAGAGGCCCCAGCACGTCGACTGGACCGCACTGCGGGCATTGGACCGAGCGCGTTCGTCCATCCGCGCGCAGCGACGACCGGCACGCGCAGCGGAAGGCCACGTGCGACGTCACCGTCAGTACGGGGATGCACGCGGGGCAGCTCGCAACCTCTCCCGACGCCGAAAGTGACGCTGGCTCCATGCACTGCGAGCACGTACCGAAGCGCTTCGCTCGTGGCTTCCTGGCCATCTCGGCTAGAATCATGTCATGGATGCGCGGCGCGAAGACGACTTGATGATCGCTCGCCCGTGACCCAGAGCTAAGGCTTCGTGGGATCGAAGCGCTTCTTCATTCCTTCGAACTGATCGAGGAACGCTTCGTCGACCAGCGGCGTGGTCGCTGCCCACGTCGAAGTCCTGAACGGAAGCGCGGACTCGAACATCACCCAGAGTGACTCGTCCGGGACGCGGAATGGCTTTTCGTTCGGGTCTACTGGCCTATCGAGCTCGCGATCGTAGCTGTGTGTCGCGACGCCGTGCGCGGTGAGCAGCGGTGAGAGGAACGTGACGCCCGGCTCGTAGCCACCGTCGACCGACTTCACGCTCACGACGCAGTTGATCTCGCTCGCTGCGTTTCGGTGCATGTACGGCGGGCGGAAGCTGTGGTCCATGGCCATCCACCTTCCGGTGAACGCGACGAAGTCACAGACAGCGCGGCCCTTGTCGTCCAGCGGCGCCGTCAGCACGGTGAGGACCGAGGGGTCAACGTGATCCCATGTGACCGAGCCCATCGCGTTGAAGAGCGACAGATCGTACGCGTAGGGCACCAGCGTGCCGTGCCAGGCGACCACGTCGAACGGCGAGTGATGCTGCGTGGCGACAGAGAGGTCGCCGCCGAGCTTGGTGACGATGTCGAAGCCGCCGGGACACTCGCGGTCCTCGTACGAAGCGACGGGCGCACGGAAATGGCGCGCGTCCGCGAGGCCGTTGGAGCCAATGGGGCCGCGCTCGGGGAGGCGGATGCGCGGGCCGAACACCTCGAGCATCCAGCCGCGTGCCTGGCCTTCGGGAAGGCCGACAGTGAACTTGATCGCGCGCGGGATGACGAGGATCGTACCGGGCGTGGCAGAGAGCCAGCCGAGCTCTGTCCGCACGTCGATCCTTCCCGTCTGCGGAACGATGAGCATGTCGCCATCGGAGTTGGAGAAGCTGCGGTCCGCCATGTCCGCGTTCGCCGCGTAGAGGTGGAGCGCGTAGCCGGGACCGCACACGGGATCGCCCGCGCCGCCGAGCGTGACGAGCCCGTCCAGAAAGTCGGTACGCGACGATGCATCGGGCATGGGGAGCGGACGCCAGCGCGTGCGCGAATGCTCGACCTTGCCGAGCGCGCAAGCGAAGCGGGCATGCGGCAAAGGCTGGAATTTCCCGTGTGAGAACGACGCGCGCACGCGGTACATGAACGTGCGCGCGTTCTCCGCGCTCTTCACTGTGAAGGGCGTGCCGTTCACGCACTCGGGCAAGAGCCCGTACGGCGCTGGGTGCGGCGTGTTCTGCTTCGTGGGCAGCGCGCCCGGCAGCGCCTCGGAGTCGTGCGTGCCTCCGAAGCCGCGCTGCTCGCCGATGTCCGCCGGTGCGCGGACCCTGGGTGCCTCGGGGCGCGCGGCGGGCTCGAGCGCGTCGCTCAGCAGCGATGTGAGTGTCGCGTGATCGATCGCACGCGGCGAGAACGCCGGGCTCTTCATCATCACGTCCACCACCGCGGCGATTCCGTCCTTCTTCATGCCGAGCGCAGCGAGCCCGCGCGGGGCGGTGGCCTGCGAGAGCCGGGCGAACGCGGCAACGGGATCGATCGCGCCGATCGCACGCGCGATCGCGCTCATGGCCTCCGGCGCGGCCGCCGCGTTCACGCGGACCACGTGTGGAAGCAGCACCGCGTGCGTCGCTGCGTGCGCGAGCCCCAGCGTTCCACCCAGCACGTGACACAGCTTGTGATGAACCGCGCCACCGACGTCCGCGAAGACGGCGCCTGCGAGGAACGCGCCCTCGAGTCCGAGCTCGCACGCGCTCTGATCGGTGCTGTCGACGGAGAGCCGCGAGAGCGCGGACCAGAGGAGCCGCACCGACTCCTCCGCGGAGAGCAACGTCCCGCGATCGGGCTCGTTCGCCCACAGCGCCTCCACGGCGTGCGCCATGGCGTTCCACAGGCTGCACAGCGCGGTGTCGCGCGGGAGGTTCGCGAGGAGATCGGGATCGTAGATGACGAGCGCCGGACGCGCACGCGCATCCTTCGCGACGCGCTTGTCGTCACCGTCCGTGATGCCAAAAACGGGCGTCATCTCGGAGCCGGAGTACGTGGTGGGGACGGCGATGATACGCGTCTCACGCGGCGACTCCACCGCGAGCGCCTTCGCAAGACCGATCGCGGAGCCACCGCCGAACGCGAGCAGCGCATCGGCCTTTGCGCTCGCGAGCGTTTTGAGCCCTTCCGTCACCGTGGCGCGCGGCACATGCTCACGGGCGATCGCCATGACTCCCGCGCTCCTCGCGCCAAGGCCTGCGGCGAGCGCCTCCGCGTCCTTCTTCCGACCCGGCGTGGAGACGAGGAGGACGCGCTCGGCTCCCAGCGTTGCAAGCTCTTCCTCGATCCGAGACGAGCTCCCGCGCCCGAAGACGATCCGGCTGTTGCCGCGCTGCATCGCAAAACGACGTGTCATGCCGCTCTCCATTGTGATCCGGTAGGGCCCGCTTTACCGTTCGGCCCCCCGAATCGATCTCTCACCACAGAGGGTTACCATGAAGCTGCATTTTCATCCGGTCTCTACTGCCTCGCGTCCCGTGCTCCTCTTCTGCGCGGAGGCCGGCATCAAGTTCGACCCCGTCGTCGTCGACATCATGGTCGGTGAGCACATGAAGGATCCCTTCACCAAGCTGAACCCCAGCGGCATGATCCCCGTGCTCGAGGACGGCGACTTCATCCTGTCCGAGTCGTCCGCGATCATGAAGTACCTGGCGGACAAGACCGACTCCCCCGCCTACCCGAAGGACCTGAAGAAGCGCGCGCGCGTCAACGAGCGCATGGACTGGATCAACACGCAGTTCTACCGCGACTGGGCCTACAACCTCATCTACCCGCAGGCGTTCCCGAGCCACAAGCGCACCTCGGACGCAGCGCACTCGGGCACCATCGAGTGGGGAAAGAAGAACGTGGAGCGGTGGCTTGCCATCCTGGATAACGACATCATCGGCAAGAACAAGTACCTCTGCGGCGATGAGATCACGATCGCGGACTACTTCGCGTCCATCATCGTCGCCGCTGGTGACCTGATCGGCCAGGACCTCTCGCGCTTCCCGAACCTGGCGCGCTGGATGGGCTCCATGCGCGCACTTTCGAGCTGGAACGTCGTGAACGAGGTCCACAATGGCTTCGCCGCGTCGCTCAAGGGCAAGCCGTTCGTCACCGCTCATTCCTGATCATTTCGAGCGACCGTTGACGGATTTTCCGGAGACGATCCCCGCGCTGCTCACGTGGCGCGCTTCCCTCGCGGGGGCGCGCCCGTGGCTTTTTTTCGAGGGTGATTCGTACACGCTGACGGATGTCACGAGCGCTGTCGATCGCTTCGCCATTGCACTGGCGGAGCGGGGCGCTCGGCATGGTGATCGCGTCGCGATGGTGCTCGGCAACAGACCAGAGACGCTGTTCGCGTGGCTCGCCGCGAATCAGCTCGGCGCGATCGCCATGCCGCTCAACCCGGCGTACAAGGCGCCGGAGCTCGCGGGTGTACTGCGGCTCACGAAGCCGCGCGTACTCGTCGTGGACGAGCACCGCGCGCTCTGCGAAGTTGCGTGTCTCGCGCTCGCGGAGAACGACAGGCCCGCGCTGGTCTCGCCGGCGGACCTCACGCAGGGGCGTGGAGAAGCGCCGCGAGCGAAGGTCACTGCGGACGACGTCGCGGTCCTCTTGCCCACGTCCGGCACCACGGGCTCACCCAAGGCCGTGATGCTCACGCACCGGACGTTCACGCTGACCGCGGAGGCGTTCCCCGCATGGGTGGGGCTCAACGCGGATGATCGCCTGCTTGCGGTGCTCCCGTTCTTCCACGTGAACGCGCAGGCATACTCCGCCATGGGGGCGCTGGGCTGTGGCGCGGGGCTCGCGCTCTTGCCGAAGTTCTCCGCGTCGCGGTTCTGGCAGGACGCGAAGCGGCTCGGCGCCACGGAGGTGAATGCCGTGGGCGCCGTCGTGAACATCCTCCTCAAGACAGAGGCGAAGGCCACGGATCGCGATCACGCGATGCGTGTAGTCTACACGGCTCTCGCGCTACCGGCGGCGCAGCACCGCAGCTTCGAAGAGCGCTTCGGCGTGAACATGACAGTGGGCTACGGCCTCTCGGAGTGCACATTCGGCACGATATGGCCGCTTTTTGTGACACCCCGCCACGGCACGATGGGGACGCTTCGGCAGCACCCCCGTCTCGGTGTGGTGAACAGTGCCCGCGTGGTCCTTGACGACGGCACCGACGCGGCGGACGGCGAGCCCGGCGAGATGTGGCTCAGGAACCCGGCCATGATGCGCGGCTACTACGGTGACGAAGCGCGAACGCGCGAGGTGCTCTCTCCCGACGGATGGTTCCGCACGGGCGATCTCGTGCGTCGAGACGCGGACGGCTTCTACACGTTCGTCGCGCGCAAGAAGGAGGTCATCCGCAGACGCGGAGAGAACGTCGCGGCCGCCGAGATCGAAGGCGTGCTCGCCTCGCACGATCTCGTTCGCGAGGCAGCGGCGGTGGGCGTGCCCGCGGAGCTCGGCGAAGAGGACATCGTCGCGTACGTGGTGCCGGAGCCTGGCGCGGTGCTGGACGTGGAGGAGCTACGAGCATTCGCGCGCGAGCGGCTCGCGGACTTCAAGGTGCCGGCGAGGATCCACGTGCGTGAGTCGCTACCGAAGACCGCAACGGAGCGGATCGCGAAGCATCTGCTTACGGAGACCCCTGAGTGACGTGGACGAGACCCGTCCGGCGGCGGAACGCGCGCTACTTCTTCACGCGCTCCATCACGGCGGCGTTGGTCGTCACGTTCTTTCCGTGGATCTCGATGTAGTCCACCGAGCTCAGAAACCCGCCGAGCTTCACGTAGACGTTCGTGAGCTTCGACTCTGCGCCGTTGATGGAGACCTTCGCGAACGCGGAACACTTTCCGTCTGCGCTCTTCTCCGTGACGATCGTGACGGGGCGCGGCAGCTGCTTCAGGCGGATCGTGTACTCGTCCCGTTTGCCTTCGTTGCGGATGATGTGCTGCTCGGAGATGCCGTATGCGATGCGCTCGAGCGCGTTGAGGCCGTGCGTGCGGACCGGCGGTGAGCTCTCGAACTCACGCCAGTATGGGAAGACCGCGCCTTCGGTCGTGGCCAAACAATCCGGGGAGAGGTGCATCCCGTAGTCGACGCGGTTGTGGTCGTCGCTCTTGTTGATGAAGAAGACGGTGGGCACGTCGTTCTGCGCGAAACGGATCTCTTCCGCCTCTGCCGTGGCCGGCGAGAGCGTGGCAACGCATGCCAGCGCTAGCGAGAAGAGGGTGCCGCGAACGAGCCTCATGAACTTCCCGCCGTATTTGCAACCAAACGGTCGCAGAAGCAAGCGGTGCGAACGTCGAGCTCTTCAGAAATCGAAGGCATATCCAGCAGCGAGCCCCGCATATGGGAAAGACGTGACGAGCAGGCCACCGGCCGCGTTGGAGCAGGTCCGGCCGCCCCCCGTCTCGCAGCCGTCGGCGACGGGGTTGGCGAGGTGTGCCCAACCCACGTACGCACGGAGTTCGACGCCCGTGTGGTCGCGGAATTCAATCGACGCCTCGCCATTGGCCCAGAAGGCGCGTTTCCAGTGCCAGTTCTCGCCGGCGCCAAATGGGTTGGTGTCCGATGCGTCGTACGCGCCGGTCGACATGCCGCCGCCGAGCGAGAACGCGAAGTGGCCCATCGGCGCACGGAAGCGCGCCATCGCCGCCTCCTGCATGCCGCCCTTTCCAGCGCCGAGCCCGCCGGAGACCACGAACCAACGAACCGGGGCGAGGTCGATCGACATGCCACCGAATCCGAGCGGCGTACCGACACCACCATGCACGTCGAACGCGAGCGGCCGCGCCCACAGCGGATCCGTGGGCTTCGATGGCGCGCGCGCGATCGGTGCCTCCGCCGCCTCGGCGCGAGCGGGCACAGCGAGCAGAAGGAAGGAGAACGCAGCAAAGAAAGCAAAGCGACGCGAAGGCATTGCTTGGTGTCGAGCAAGAGGCAGGCCACGACGGACCAGAAGGGCCGACGTGAGGGTCGCGACCAAATCGGCTGAATTTACCTTGGATTTCGGCGCGTCATTCCGTTCGCGGCGGACGGGGCCGTGCGGCGCGCGACGCTGCGATCACAGCCACGTGGGAACGGCCGTCCACAGATCGGCATGAATCTGGTAGGAACGCGGTCCTGATGCGCGTGCTCGTCACAGGCGGAACCGGCTTCTTGGGGCGTCATCTCCTGAACCTCCTCGCGAACCAAGGCGACGAGGTGGTCGCGCTCGTCCGCAAGAAGACACACGACGTGGACTCACGCGTGCGGCAGGCGGAGGGCGACATCCTGGACGGGCCCAGCGTGGAGGCCGCCGCGCGCGGCTGCGATGCGCTCTACCACTGCGCCGGTCGCGTCTCGCGTCGCACCGAGGACGCGGAGATGCTCTACAAGCTCCACGTCGAGGGCACGAAGACCACGCTCGGAGCCGCGAAGAAGGCGGGCATCAAGCGCGTCGTCGTGGCGAGCACCAGCGGCACGATCGCCGTCAGCGAGAATCCGGATTTCATCGCGACCGAGTCGTTCACGCCGCCGCTCGCGACGATCGCGCGCTGGCCATACTACCGCTCCAAGTACTTCGCAGAGAGCGCCGCGCTCGACATGAACGCAGCGGACTTCGAGGTCATCTCCGTGAACCCGACGCTGCTGCTGGGCCCGGGCGACGTGAATGGATCCTCGACCGAGGACGTGCGCCTCTTCCTCGAGAAGAAGATCCCCGCCACGCCCGCGGGCGGTCTGTCCTACGTGGACGTGCGCGACGCGGCAGAGGCCATGCGCCTGGCGATGCTGAAGGGCAAGCCGGGCGAGAAGTACCTCATCGGCTCGTGCAACCTCACGCTGTCGGAGTTCTTCGGCCGTCTCTCGCGCGTGTCGGGGATCCCCGCGCCGAAGTTCACGGTGCCTCGCGCGCCCGTCATCGCGCGCGTCGGTGTCGAGGTCGCGGAGAAGATCATGTCGCGCATCGGAATGGCGATGCCGATCGACGCAGTGAGCTTCGACATGGCGCAGTTCTACTGGTACCTGGACGCGACGAAGGCGGAGACGGAGCTCGGCTGGACCTCGCGCGATCCGCTCGAGACCTTGTACGACACGGTCGAGGACCTGCGCGCGCGCGGCATCGTGTGGCCCGAGACCTTCGCAGAGAACGAAGCGAGCATCTGATCGTGGGCAAAACCCTGGAGGAGCGCGCGACGACGTGGGGTGGTGCGAAGCTGCACCACCCCCTGCTGATCGTGAATCCGAAGTCGGGAGGCGGCAAGACCGGGCGCGCCTGGCCGGAGCTCTCCAAGGTGATCGCGGCGAAGCTCGGCGAGCACGAGGTCGTCTTCACGGAGCGCGCGGGCCACGGCATCGAGCTCGCGCGCGAGGGCGCGAAGGAGGGTGCCACGCTGGTCGTCGCGGTGGGCGGCGACGGGACGTTCAGCGAGATCGTGAGCGGCGTGATCGAGTCCGGCACGAGCGCGGAGGTCGGCATCATCGGTCAAGGTACCGGTGGTGACTTCCGGCGCACGCTCGGTCTCGACCACCGCCTGGACGCGTATCTCACCGCGCTCACGGGAGACAAGACGCGCAAGCTGGACGTCGGCAAGGTCACGTTCGACGACAACGGCAAGGAAGGCGCGCGCTACTTCGTGAACATCGTATCCGCCGGCATGGGCGGCCTCGTCGATCGCTACGTGGCGACAGCGTCGCGCGCGCTCGGTGGAGCCGCGGCGTACTTCGGCGCGTCGCTGAAGGCGCTGCTTCGCGCGGAGCTGGGGCACGTGCGCGCGGAGATCACGCACGAGGGCAAGACGGAGACGCACCGCATCCGCACGTTCATGCTGGCCATCTGCAACGGGCAGTATTTCGGCTCTGGAATGCACGTGGCGCCCATGGCGGATCCGGGCGACGGGGTCTTCGAGATCGTCTCATTGGGTCCCACGAACAAGGTCGCGTTCGCGCTCACGTCGTCGGCGATCTACAAGGGCGACCACCTGAAGCAGCCAGGCGCGATGCACCTGCGAGGCGACAAGATCACGCTGACGCTGGACAACGAGCGCGCCGCGAAGCCGCATTTTCTGCTCGATCTGGACGGCGAAGCGGTGGGCGGACTGCCGATGACGGTGGAGATGATGAAGGGCGCTGTGACGGTACGGGCGTAGTCACCGGCCCATCAGCATCGGAGTGTCCTCCTCGAGCTGACCCAGATGGCGCCCCGCCGTGGCCTGGTTCACCGCGAGCTCGAGGGGGTCTGCATTTTTGCAGAGGACGCCAGCGCCCGATCGGTCCAAGCTCCGGCCCATGGATCTCGAGCTACACATGTTCCAGAAGAACTACTCCTCATGGTCGATGCGGCCCTGGCTGCTCCTCGTGGCGGCAGGCGCCACATTCCGTGAGGTGATGCACTGGCCGCAGGAGGCGACCTTCCGCGAGGGCATCCGCGCCGTGAGTCCGACGGGCAAGGTGCCGCTCCTTCGCGATGGCAACGTCACCGTGTGGGAGTCGCTCGCCATCGCCGAGTACATCGCGGAGCTGTTCCCGGAAGCGGGCCTCTGGCCAGAGGATCGGGCCGCGCGTGCGTGGGGGCGGGCAGTGAGCGCGGAGATGCATTCCGGGCTCGCTGATCTGCGGCGGAACTGCCCCATGAACCTTGCACGCAGAGCGCCCCTTCCACACGTGGACCCGGCCACGCGTCGCGACGTCGCGCGCTTCGATGCGATCGTGACGGAAGGGCGCGCGCGCTTCGGCGGTCCCTACCTCTCCGGGAAGTTCTCCGTTGCGGACGCGATGTTCGCGCCCGTCGTCACGCGCATCATCTCGTACGAGCACGACGTGAGCCCTGACACGCGCGCGTACGTGGAGACGATGCGAGCGAATCCGTCAGTGGATCGCTGGTATCGCGAGGCCGCGGTGGAGGCAGAGGGGCGGCCCGCGCAGATCTCGCCGGTCACCGGCCCGGAGGTCCTCCGCGGCGTGAGGCCAGCGGAGCAAGTGCCCGACGCGCCGTGCTGGGCGGTGATCTTCGAGAGCCAGCTCGACCCCGACACGTCGCGTCCGGAAGAGAGGGCCGAGTACGATGCGCTGGCAGCGCGCATGGCGGAGCTCGCGCAGAAGCAGCCCGGATGGCTGGGCATCCGCAGCGCGCGCGGCGCCGATGGCTTCGGGATCACCGTGTCCTACTGGGACTCGATGGACGCGATCGCGGCGTGGCGCGCGCATGGGCAGCATCGCGAGGCGCAGGCCATGGGAAAGAGCCGCTTCTATGCGAGCTACGACGTCCGCGTCGCACGCGTAGAGCGGACCAGAACGCATCGGTGAGTCGGAGCGGACGCAGGCCTCTCCCGCATCGGACTACTGGCAGCCGTGGCCTTCGCGTTTTCGTTGCGCGACGATGAGGGGCTTCATCAGGTATGGCTTCGCGGCGCAGATCTTCGTGTTGGCCTTCACCGCGAGGTCCTTGTCTCCGGACGCCTCGTAGGCGCGCGCGAGGACATAGAGATCCTGCACGTCCGAGTCCTTCTCCATGTCGACCTTCTTGCCGAACGTTGCGGCTTGCTTCCCCTGCCCTTGCCGCTCCGCGAAGAACGTGGCGAGCACGGCGGCGCCGTCGTTGTCCTTCTCCCTGGTCGCGAGCGCGTCGTAGTCGGCCTTCGCGGCGGTGGCGGCGGCGAGCACCTTCTGCTTGTTCTCGGCCTTGCCGGTCATCGCGAGCTCGAGGAGCAAGTAGCTGCGGTCCCACTTCTCGTGCAGGCGCAGCTTGTTCTTCTTCTCCTCGGGAAGAACGGAATGATCGGCGGCGGCGCGCGCCTCTTCGACCTCGGCGAGCGCGGCGGTGAGGTCGCCCTCGGCCCAGTGCACCCAGGTGAGCTCGTTGTGGAGCCAGAACTCCAGGTCATCCTCGGGGTGGCTCTTTGCCTCGCGCACCAGCGCGGAGAGACCTGCGCGCGCGGCGCCAAGGTTGCCCGCGCCCGCGCCTTCCACTGCCGCGTCGTACGCCGCCTTGTGACGTCCGCGCAGGTCGTCCATCGTGGCCTCGGTCTTTGCGTCGCCTGCGATGGCCTTGCGCACGGCGTCCACGCGCTCGTTCGGGATCACGAGCGCAAGGTTGTATTGTACAATCACATAGCGGGTGCCGTTGCGCACGAGCACGCCGCTGCCGCGCGTGGGTCCGATGCGCGCGCTCGTGAGGTCCTCGTCGAAGTAGCCCACGCTGCCGTCCGCGTTGAATGAGACCGCGCGGCGCGACGCCTTGTACGCCCAGCCGTGCCCCGCTGCGAAATGCGGATGCGCATAGGCGCGGAACGCAGCCAGATCCCAGCGCTCCTTCGCGTCCGTGCCCAGGAACACGGCGTTCGGTGCGAAGTGCCCGAAGTAGCGGTTCTCGTCGGCCGCAGCGGCGGCCGCGTGCAGATCGTCGAGCTCGGCCGAGACCTCCTGCGCGCGGGCGTTGAGCTCCTTCTGACCGAGCTCGATCTTGGCGGGAGGCGCGGCCGTGGGCAGCGTGGGCGGCTCCGCGGGAGTGCAGGCGCCTAGCGCAAGCGAGATCAGAAGGGCGAGCGACGAAGAAATGACGAGGCGGTTCATGAGGCGGCCAGCATAGACGAAAGCGACGCTCGCGGCCTAGACTCGCGCGCCTCGTGGGGTCCCCGTCCGAGATCGACAGCGCGCTGCTGAAGAAGCTGGAGCGGTCGTTTGCTCGGCTTGCGGGCGCGGACGCAGTGATCGATCCTGCGGAGCTGCAGGCGGCGCTCGGTCTCAAGAGTGAGTACCTCGCGAAGCGCATCTTCTCCCTCTTCGATACGAACGGCAGCGGCTCGATCGACAGGGAGGAGTTCCTGTCCGCCGTGAAGAAGCTCGTGCTCGGCAGTCCAGAGGAGAAGCTCCTGTTTGCGTTCCGCCTGATGGATCACGACGGCGACGGCACACTCGACCGGAGTGAGCTCCTTCGCATGGTGACGCTCAGCCTCGCCGAGAGCACGGTGGTCGCGCGCGACACGCAGCCGCCCGAGCAGCTGGTCGCCGCGCTGCTCCACGCATCGGACACGAACAAGGACGGCCGCGTCAGCTTCGACGAGCTCTCCGCGGTGATGCAGAAGCACCCCGACCTGCTCTGGCGAATGACCCGGAGCGAGGCGACCTGGATCGCCCCGAACGAGGACCTCTTCGAGGGCGTAGGTGTTTGGGGGAAGAGCCAGCGCTCGGGCATGGGGCAGATGCTCGCGACTGGCGCTGCGCCCGTGGTGATCGTCGTGGTGTGGATGATCGCAAACGTCGCCGTGTTCATGTCGTCGATCGGCAAGACGGAGATGCTCGCGCCTGGCACGAACCCGCTCATACAGGTCGGTCGTGCGCTCGGCGCGTGCCTGGATCTCGACGGCGCGCTCATCCTCGTCCCGATGATGCGACGTCTGCTCTCGCGCGTGCGTGCCACGTGGCTGGGCCGGGCGATCCCGGTCGATCATGCCATCGCGTTCCACAAGCTCGTCGGGCACTCGCTGTTCGCGCTGGCGTGCGCGCACGTCGCTGCGTTCGTTTTCGCCTATGCGGCGGGCCACACGTCACTGCCTCTCTTCCACGTGCTGATGTCGGCGCGCGGAGCCACCGGCGGTGTGTTGCTGGTGGTCTTCGCGGTGATGTGGCTCTTCTCGCTCGGCTTCGTGCGACGGAGCGCTCGCTTCGAGCTCTTCTATTTCACGCACCTGCTCTATGTCGTGTGGCTAGGCCTCGCGATCGCGCACGCGCCGCGCTTCCTCTTCTATGCGGGCGTGCCCATCGCGGGGTTCGTCGTGGAGCAGATCCTTCGCCTCGTGCGGCGCGGCAAGGAGAGCCCGATCTTGCTCGCCGAGCCGCTGCGGTCCGGTGTGACCCAGCTGCGCCTGCAGAAGCCGAAGGGATTCGACTTCAGCGCGGGCGACTACGCCTTCATCAAGGTCCCGGCGGTCGCGAAGCACGAGTGGCATCCGTTCACCATCTCCAGCGCGCCCGAAGCGGAGGAGCTCTCCTTCCACGTCCGCGTGCTCGGCAACTGGACGCACGCGCTCCGCCATCACATCGACATGGGCGCCCCGCCGGACGTCGCGCATGTGGACGGTCCCTACGGCTCGCCAAGCGCGCACATCTTCAGGTCGAAGGTCTGCGTGCTCATCGGCGCGGGCATCGGAGTGACGCCGTTCGCGAGCGTGCTGGAGAGCATCGTGCTCCGCGGTAACGGCCAGAGCGACCGCCCTTCGAAGCTCGAGAAGGTGCATTTCTTCTGGCTCAACAAGGACCAGTACTCGTTCGAGTGGTTCACGAGCCTGCTCTCCGATCTGGAGAAGACGGATCAGCGCGGCATGCTGGAGGTGAACCTGTGCATGACCGGCGCACGCAGCGGCCTGACGTCGCTGGGGCTCGACCTCGCGCGTCAGGTGATGCACCAGAAGGGACGCAGCGACATGATCACGGGCCTGCGCACGAAGACGCACTTCGGTCCGCCGGACTTCCAGACGTGGCTCGGTCGGATCGCGAACGCGCACCCGGGAGAGAAGGTGGAGGTCTTCTTCTGCGGGCCGCCGGGCCTCGGAAAGATCGTCCGCGCGACCGCGGAGAAGCTCCGCATGGGGTACAGGGAGGAGCGGTTCTGATGAGAACGAAGCTTCTATTTACGGCATTCACGCTGCTAACCCTCCCAGCCTGCTCGACCTCGACCTCGACCTCGACCTCGACCTCCACCTCGACCTCCACCTCCACCTCCAAGCTTTGCGCTTCTTGTCACCTTCGTGACTTCGAGGAGGTCGCCCATCCTGTTCACGTTGGGAAGAAGCCCAGCAGCTGCGCGAACTGTCACTTGCAGACCGGGTGGCATCCGACGCAGCTGATGCATCCTGGCTGGGAGCTCACTGGGAAGCACGTGGGCGCTGCTTGCTTCTACTGTCACGAGGGGACGCCTCCCGTGTTCGAGGGCACGACGAAGCTTTGCTTCGGATGCCACGAGCCCGAGCGCAAGAAGGTGACGCAGCCAGACCACACGCACTTCCCGACCACGTGTGAGGAGTGCCACACAACGGACGCGTGGAAGCCGGCAAAGCCAGATCACGCGGACCACGAGCCCGCGCCGATCGACGCGCCGATCGACGCGGGAGCGCCAGCCATAGCGCCAAGCGCAACCCCGACCGCGCGCCCAACAGCGGTCCCAACCCATCGCCCCATTCCACGCCCCACCTCGACACCAACCCAAACCCCCACCTCGACCCCTACCGCCGTCCCCACCGCAGTGCCCCCCGACATCCCCATCAACGCCTCGCGTCGCCGATGACCCGATGCACGGGCTACGAACCATTGCCAAGGTGCTCTACGATGCGGGCATGAGTCCGGAGAGAGCGCTCGCCGTCGCGATCCTCGTGTTCGTGATCAGCGGCTGCACGAAGCAAGCACAGCCTGTGACCGGCGCTCCGATCGCCGTGGCCACGTTCCCACCGCCACCACCGCGCCCCACGTGCGCCGACGGCGAACGCTGGGATGGTCACGCCTGCGAGCGCATTCCACAGGCCCGCACGCCGCGACCGGCGCCTGCGCTCACGCACGACGTGAGGATCGGCTCCGGCCTGCTCTTGATCCATCATGGCGACGATCTGCAGGTGAACGAGGACAGCGAGGCCCTCCTCTTCCTCGAGCCTACGCCTGACTCCAAGCTGACGCCGCACGCGCTCGTCGCGTTCATCACGAACCAGAACCCCGTGTCGCAGGACCTCGTCGTGTATGGGGAGGCGCTGCAGGGCGCACGGGAGAAGGCGCTCACCCAGTACTCGCTGCTCTCACGCACACCGGGCCGGTGCTTCCAGAACCTGAAGGGCATCGAGACGCGCTGGGCGTTCGCGGAGAGCGGCACGATGATGCAGGGGCGCGCGTGCGCGTTCCTCCACAACTCTCACGGCTACTCGTTCATGTACGCCTTCGACCCGCAGAAGCCCGAGGACGAAGCGCGGCTGCGCGCCGTCGTCGAGGCGACCGAGATGACGGACTAGCGCTGGTGCCGTTGACGCGCGCAGCTCATATCGCCCTGCCTCTCGCGCTCGCTGCGTGGCTCGTTTGCCGCGCCACGCCGGCGTACGCACAGGCCTGCTGCGCTGGAAGCGGAACGGTCACGCCTGCGCGGCTCGCGTTGCACGAACGCGCGCTCGTGGGCGGCGTCGTCAAGGCAGCATCCGTGCTGGGCTCGTGGGACCAGAACGGCATGTACGTGCCCGCGCGGCCCGGCTCGTCGGAGCTGGATCTCGAGCAAGATCTCTTCGGCGCGCTCCGCATCGTTCAAGGTGTGCAGGTCGCGCTGCTGGTGCCGTTCGTGGAGACGCATCGCAAGAGCCAGGGCAAGGGGGAGCTCGGCGGCGGCATCGGTGATGTGAACGCGAGCGGCCGCTGGGACATCACGAACGCGGGCGCATCGCGCTACGTGCCAGGGATCGCGCTGCTCGCCGGGCTCACCGTGCCCACCGGAAAACCTGCGGACGCGTCGGACATCGGCTCGCTCGCGACCGGCGCCACGGGGATTGGCGCATTCCAGATCAACGGTGGCCTTGCCGTCGAGCAAGCATTCGGGCCGTGGCTCGTCGGCTTGAGCGGGCTCGTCGCGCAGCGCACCGCACGCACCGTGGGCTCCGGCGACGCCGCCATCCACGAGCGCCTGGGTCCACAGTGGACCGCGCAGGCCACGGCGGCCTACGTGTTCCCGCACGAGATCTCGGCGGCGCTCGCCGCGTTGTACACAGTGGAGGAGAACGCGACGATCAACGGCAAGGACGCGCCGCACACGTCGCACCGTCTCCCCTCACTCTCCCTGGGCACGGCCATTCCGATCACCGATACGTGGAGAGTACAAACATCGCTCTCCGTGCAGCCGCAGGTGGACGGCCTTGGGCAAAACCAGCCAGCGAACGCAGGAACGGCCATTACGGTGGTACACTCCTGGTTCTGATGTCGCGACGCGTTCTTCTCGCTCTGCTCGCCACCGTGTCTGCGTGCGCAGGATGTGCAGGCAACGGCACCGCGGACCCGCGGACGCCAGCTAGGCTGGCCGTCTCCACCGCGGAGATGCGCAAGGGCACGGACGGAGCAGACCACGCGATCGTCGCTCCCGGCGCAAAGTTCACGGTGATCGAGTTCTTCTCTCATCACTGTCCGTGCCAGGAGGCGCACGACCCTCGCCTGCGTGAGCTCGCGCAGAGCTATGGACCGCGCGGCGTCGCGTTCTACGCCGTCGACTCGGAGTCTGGCGCGACCATCGAGCGCGATCAGAAAGAGTCCACCGCGCGCGAATATCCGTATCCCGTGCTCATCGACGGCGGCGGCAAGCTCGCGCGCGCAGTCGGCGCCACGTACGCCACCTACACCATCGTCCTGGACGCCGAAGGACACGTGCTCTACGGCGGCGGTATCGACACCGACAAGAGCCACCTGACGGATGGGGCCACGCCGTACCTGAAGAACGCGCTCGACGAGGCCCTCGCGAGCGGCAAGGTCAAGACCCCGCGCACGGAAGCCTTCGGCTGCGCGCTCACGCTGGAGTGAGCTGGAGTGAGACCCCACGGGCACGCGAGCATCACGGTCGCCAAGGCTGGCCCGTCTCGCAGTCGATGTGACTGAGCGACACGCCCAGAGCGGTGACGTCGATCACCCCGAGGACGATCGGCAGCTGGAAGCGGCGTGGTCCGACCGAACCCGGGTTCATCACGGTGACGCCACGATCGTGCGCGGCGAACGGCACATGCGAGTGCCCACACACCACCAGCTGCGCGTCCTCCGCTTTGGCCATGCGCAGCACGTCAGCGCGGAGCTTGGGTCCGTTCACGGCGATGTGCGTCATGAGGATCCGCAGGATCGTCCCCTTCGCGCTCACCACGTCGACGGTGACCACATCCGGCATGTCGAGTCCGTCGATGTTGCCGCGCACCGCGACGACGGGCGCGCACGCCTCGAGGTTTTTCAGCACGTCCAGATGACCGATGTCGCCAGCGTGAAAGATTCGATCTGGCGAGAGCTCTGCGAGTCGCGCGCGGAGCTCCGGATGCGGTTTGCTATGTGTGTCCGCGACGCAAGCGATGCGTAGCCGCTCTGGCTGCGCGCCATCACCGAGCACGAGCTTCACGCGCGTGTGGGTTTGCTTGTGAGAATGCGTGGCAGCTCGCATGGGCGACTGCGCATCAAACTAGCTTGTTTTCTCGGTATGCGGTGAACCAAGCAGCAAGCGGCGCGACGGCCCACGGGTTGCGTTAGCGAGAGGGAAGCGTTATGGTGGAAGCAATCACGGTGCCAGCGCACATGCCTCATCCCTTGGATGGTGTGGTGCGCCCTCCGGAGCCCTCTAGAAGAGAGTGGCCGCGCAGCGAAGTGCGCGCGATTGCTCGCCACTCTCTCGCCTGCGAGGTGTTCCATGAAGGACAAGACCGAAAAAGCGGACCCAGATGCGCCCAAGATCACGAACCAGTTCCGCTCGCGAATCGGGTTCGTCTACGACGTGAAGTCCAGCGGCGTTCGCTTGACGTTGAACGTGTGGAAGAAGCAGACGGAGGCAGACCCCGGTGAGTGGTGTGTTGACGCGCGCGTGAACTCCGTGCCGGAGACCGCACCGATCACTGCGTGGGCGCCGACGCGCATGGATGCGCTCAAGGAAGTGGGGCGGCTCTGGACGACCACCGGCACGGACCTGGGCCTTCCCACGTTCGACTGGGATGCGGTCACGACACTGCTCTCCGGCGTGCGCGCCGTCTGACAACCTCTCAACCCTGGTCCATCCCATGAACAAGAAACTATTGCTCTCCAAGATCGCGACCTCGAACTCCGAAGTGGCGGAGGCGGAGGAGCGGCTCGTGACGCTGCTTCGTGAGACACGTAGCGGGACCCGCGCGGAGAAGACCACCGTGACCGAGCTCGTCAGCGAGGCGATCTCGAAGCTGCGCACGGCGCGCACCGATCTCGAGGACCTGCACAAGATCGTTTCGGAAGAGCTGTGATCAGTTGCCCGCGGGCGCGAGCGTGTCGCCGTCGTTCAGGATCGAACACGGCGTCAGGTGATCGTTGCCTGGGGTGGCCTCGTCGTCGCAGGCCAGGAGCGACGTCTGCTTGTCGGTTCCCACGGTGAAGAGCGTGTATTTCTCGTCCACGTCCGTGTTGGCGTTGACCGTGAGCCGGACCTCCTTGGAGGTCGTGGTCTGAAGGATGAGCGGCGCGCCGCCGAGCGGGTCGAGGGCTGCGTAGCCCTGCTTGCTGAGCGTGCCCTGCTTCGCGATGCCGAGGTACGGTGTGTCACCGAAGATGCCGGAGTAGTTGCCGTCGTCGTCGTTCGTGCCGAGATCTGCGTCCATGGCCCAGTTGGCCGCGTGCACCAGGCGAACGAAGGTCGTGGTGTTGGAGATCGAGGGCTCATCGATGAGGACCTTGGTCTCCGGCGTACCGCTCTTCTGGCCGAGGACGATCGTCGCGGGCCACTCTCCCGGGATGTCGGTCTTCACGTCGGCGCCAACGCCCGTCTTGCAGTCGCTTCCGGTCACGGCGCGAACGGTGAAGTGCGCATTTTTCATCGAGGTCCGCGCGGACACCGTGTTCGGGTCCAGCGACTTGCCGGCGAGCTGCTTCATGAGCGGACCGACCCACGTCGCGCCGCCGTCCGTGGAGACGCACGCGTCGGCCGGGGTGGCGAAGAAGTTCGCGACGCGGATGAACACCGCGCCCGACGGCGGCGGAGCGGGAGGCGTCGAGGGCGGGTTCGCGGAAGGGTCGGACGACGGCGGCGAGGACGAAGGGTCACCCGCGTTGCTTGGGCTACCGGAGTTGCTGCCCCCCGCCTGTCCTGCCGCCTCTTTCCGGAACGCGGGAGCGGATGCGTCGCCGCAGCCGACCGCGAGAGAGAGGAGAGAGGCGGAGGCGAGGAGGAGGAGGGAGCGGCTCATGTCCGCTAGCACTGCAGAAATAGTGCCCGCGCGGAAGACGCCGTGGCGCAACGCTGCGAAGCTAGAAATCACGGTGTTTCGTGATGAAGGCTCCTGTGCGCAAACTACACCTACATGAGATTTTCACGCAGCAACTGGATCGCGTCGACCCCGCCTCTCTTGCTCACCTGTCGCCTTGAAGCGCGGGCGTGACCCATTCGGTGGTGAGCCACTCGAGCCCGAGCGACTTCTTCCGGAGCGCACGGTCCACGGCGCGTGCGGCTGCGTCGGGTGCGGGACGTCCGTAGGCACGCGCATAGAGGACCCAGTTGGAGAGCTCGTAGCGATGTAGCAACACGCCGAGGCGATGCGCGTCGAAGCGGGCGAGCGCGCGTGATGCTTGCTCGGCTGTCTTCGCGGCGTGAAGCGCGAGAGAGGCGTCGTAGAGCAGCGCTCGGAGATCGACGAACGCGCGGTCTGGGTCTTGAGCGATCGTGGCGAGGAGCGTGGCGAACTCGTCCGCGCCGACACCAGCGGCCTCGGTGGCCTCCGACATGGCGGGGACCTGTGTCGCCAGGAACTCCGACCTTGGCGCGTGCCCGAGGAGGCGCCCAACGAGGTACAGGTCGAACGCGCTCGCGATCGCCTCGCCGAGGAAGAGCGACTCGACGCTGGGCGAGGCTGCGCGTCCGCGGAGCGCGCGCGCGGCAAGGTGGTGCCACGCCACGTGCGTGACGACGTCCGCCGCGAGCCGATCGCCGACGAGGATGTCACCGCCGGCATCCGGGCTCCAGAAGGTGAGGTTCAAGAAGAGCGCGCGATCCCAGGTGGCAGCCCGCCCGCGCATGACGCGGAAGCGGTATCGCTCGCGCCGCAGGATCTCCTTGAGGTCCGAGTAGAGGCCAACATGGCGGAACGAGCGCTCGTCGTCGATGGTGAGCGCATCGATCGTCTTCTCCTCGAACGCGGACGCCAGCTTCCTGTTCATGCGGAGGGGAAGCTACCACGGACGACGGACGGCGGCGGCGGCTCAGGTCACGAGCGAGGCTTCGCGGTCAGCCACTCGTCGACGAGCTCATCGCCAATGGGCGGTGCAGCGGGCGCGGGAGGAGCGCTGGACCGAAAGGCTGCGCGGATCTTCTCGATGGAGGGAGGCGCGCTGGGGCGTGACGAAGGTCGATCGAACCAGGCCGCCTCGGACTCATCGGACATTTCGAATGTGTGCATGGTGCATCTCGCGGAAGGGGCGCCCCGAACTGGCGACGCGGATTGTGATGCCGGGCGAAAGCAGGACATTCACGTTAAATGCGAACCGCCCGCGACGCGTTGGCATCACGGGCGGTTGCACCGGGGATGAATAGCGCCGGATCAGCCGAGGAAGCCGCGGGCGATGTTCATCAGCTCCGTGTTCGCGGCGACGGAGGCTGCGAAGGCCTTCTTCTCCGACTCGGAGAGCTCGAACTCGTGCACGGACTCTGCACCCTTCGAGGTGAGCTTCACGGGCACGCCGACGAACGCGTCCTTCACGCCGAACTCGCCCTTGAGCTCGACCGAGCACGGGAGGAGGCGGCCCTGGTTGCGGACGATCGACTCGACCATGAGGGACGTGCCGGCGCCGGGCGCGAGCCACGCGCTGGTGCCGATGAGGCCGGTGAGCGTCGCGCCGCCCTTCTTGGTGTTCTCAACTACCTCGTTGAGCTTCTCCGCGGAGAGGAGCTTCGCGACCGGGACGCCGCCGATGGTCGCGGTCGAGAGGATGGGGACCATGTCCTTGTCCGTGTGCGCGCCGAGGACGATCGCGCTGACATCCTCCACGCTGACGCCCGCGGCGAGCGCGAGGTAGGTGCGGAAACGCGCGCTGTCGAGCACGCCTGCGGAGCCGATGACGCGCTCGCGCGGGAAGCCCGTGACCTGCTTCGCGACGAACACCATCGCGTCGAGCGGGTTCGAGACCACGATGAGGATCGAGTTCGGCGCGTACTTCTTCACGTCGCCGCAGATCGCCTTCACGATGCCTGCGTTGATGTTGATGAGCTCTTCACGCGACTGGCCCGGCTTGCGGGGCACGCCAGCGGTCATCACGACCACGTCGGAGTCCGCGAGGGCCTCGGACTTGTCCGTGGCCTTGAAGCTGGTGTTGTTGAAGCCCTCCCATGGGCCGCACTGCGTGAGATCAAGCGCGCGTCCCTCTGCGGGACCGGCCTTCAGATCGATGAGGACGAGATCGCCGAGCTCCTTCTGCGCACTCCACTGCGCGACAGCTGCACCAACGTTTCCACCAGCACCAACGATTGCAATTTTGGGTCGTTTCACGCGGGCGAACCTAGCGCTGCAACGGGTGCCAGGCAAGAGGCGACGGGGGGGGTCAGTGCGGTCCGGTCGCGTCGAACAGGGCCTCGAGCGTGGACATGCCCGGCGTGCGCTTCTTCTCCGCGAGCTCCCACACCATCTTCTGCACGGTGGCGTTCACCTTCGTGTCGATGCCGTGCGTGAAACCGCGCGTGACGATCTCGCCGTTGAGAAAATCCACGGCTGGCTTTCTGCCGCGCTCGATCGCGCTCAGCATCGAGCTGCGCATGCGGCGATAGCGAAAGCCGACCGCGAGGAGCAGCCCGTGCTTCGCGACCAGCGCCGGCGAGCCCGCTGCGACGCGGTCCTCGTCCGACAGCGCGATGAACGGTAGATCGATCGTCCCTGCGACCTTCTCGAGCTTCACGCCCTCGGCCTTCGCGACCTGCACGACCTCCGTCATGATCTCCAGC
The DNA here is from genome assembly GCA_025355005.1 of Myxococcales bacterium. Classification (GTDB taxonomy): domain Bacteria; phylum Myxococcota_A; class Polyangia; order Polyangiales; family Polyangiaceae; genus JANXLV01. The sequence goes on from JANXLV010000019.1 coordinate 44,095, forward strand.
GCGAGACGACGCACGAAGCGATGCGGCATCAGCGCGCCCAGGCGATCGCCGCCGAGCGTGCCGAGCGAGCTGATCGCGCAGTTGATCGCGAGCTTGCTCCACCGCTTGCCTTGCAGGTTCTGCGTGAGCTCCACGGGGCCGATGCACTCGAGCGCCGACGCGAGCTCGTCCGCGCGAGGGTCGCGCGTGCCGTCCATGCGACCGAGCGTGAAGCCGCCCTGCGCCGTGCGATCGTAGATGCCCGGCTCTGGCATCGTGGCGCCCCACGCAACGACGGCGCCGAGCACGCGCTCTTTGCCGACGATCTGCGCGACGCGATCCTCGCACAGACCGTTCTGGAGGCACACCATGCGGCCATCCTTCGCGAGCGACGGCGCGAGGTCACGTGCGGCGCGCTCCACGTCGGGCGGCTGCGTGGCGAGGATCACGTAGTCGAACGTCTCGCCCTCGGGCACTCCGACGGACACCTTGCCGGAGACCGAGCGCGGCTGCCCATCGCCGCGGAGCTGGAAGCCGCCCTTGCGCAGGCTATCCGCGATGCCCTCGTTCTTCGTGACAGCGGTGACGTCCTGTCCGGTCTCCGAGAGGAGCGCCGTCACGATTCCGCCGATGCCACCCGATCCGACCACGCAGTACTTCTGGCCCATTCGCGGTGGCAGATAGCAAACGCCAGGGCTTCCGCCAGCGGGAAAGCGTCATTTCCAGGGCAAATGGACGCTAGCATCACAGTCGCATGGTGCGCGGCGTCCTCGGAAAGCCCATCTTCGACCTGGTTCCCTATCTGGACCTCCGTCCGTTGCCTGGCATCCACGACGAGGTCTGCATCGGCCTCACGCGCATCACGGACAACGAATACACGGGCGGTAGCCATCGCTCGATGGGCATCATGCCCGAACGCCTGGAGGCCGAGGCGCTCACCGACTACGGCGAGATCATCGCCGACATGAGCGACGAGGACTTCCTCGTGCTCGGCGCGATGTCCGACACGCCGCAGCTATGGGACCTCGAACGGCGCGAGACCGTGACGTTCGGCGAGGAGCGCGACGTCCTCCTGAACCAGCGGCAGATGCGCTGGCTCGAGGTGCGCCACGGCGTGTACTTTCCGTGGAAGACGTACGTGGAGCTGATGCCCGGCGGCCGCTGGGACGAGAAGGCGAACCCGAAAGGAAAGGCCTTCACGCGCGAGGCGCTCGCGCTGTTCCCGAAGACGTGCGCGTTCATCCGCGCGCTCCCCTTCACGTCCATCGGCAGCGTGAAGCTGCTCGGACTCCAGCCACACGATCATGGCACCGTGCATCGTGATCGCGATGGGCAGAAGGCCTTGCACGTGGATCACTTCGTCACGTTCTGCCCGGGCAAGAACAAGCGACTCTTCGTCTACGACGAGGAGACGGACACACGCCACGTGGCCACGACAGAGGCTTACTGGTTCAACGACGCGGACTATCACGGCGTGCTCGCGGATCCGTTCTTCCGCTACTCCTTCCGCGTGGACGGCACTTTCACGCCGGAGTTTCTGGCCAGGGTCGAACGCTCCGCCGCGCCTTGACGGAACCGGGTCCGCGCGATTCCATCGCGACCATGGAGAAGCCCCCGCGAGACGAACGGCGCGCGATCGTGAAGGCGGCGAAGAAGCTCATCGACGAGCGCGGCTTCTCGCGGCTCACACCGGCGGACGTCGCGACCCAGGCCAAGGTCTCGGACATCGTGTTTCGCGCGGAGTTCGCCGACATGGACGCGCTCTTGTGCCAGCTGTCGCTCTCGTGGGCGGAGCAGATGATCGCGGCCACGGACGCGGCCACGCAGCAAGGGATCTGGAAGGGCGCTGCGGCGCGCGACGTGGTGGAGGTCGCGGTACGCAGCATCGTCGACGTGGTCCTCAGCGAGGGCCCGCTGGTCCGCGAGATCCTGGCAGCGAGCGCGCGTGAGCCCGCGTTCGGAAAGCACCTGGAGCGAATCGGTCGCCATCTCTCCAGTCGACTGGTCGCCGTCATGGCGGAGTGCACGAACGTACCCATGCGTCCGGCGCGCTCACTCGCGTTCTCGCTGCTGCTCACGGTGTCGCTCGCGCACCATCACGTGCTTGTCGGCGACGACTGGTCCGGCGTGACGTTCACCAAGGAGCAGCTCACGGAGGAGGCCGCGCGCGCGGTCTGCGCGTATCTCGGTCTGTCAGCCACGATCACGTTCAAGGACGAGGGACCGGACGTCGCGCCCACGGAGATGGTCGAAGCGATCAGGCCGGCTCGAAGTTGACGTCATCGCTATTCCCCGTCCTCTACCTGCATGCGACCGGACTTCGGGTCGAGCGTGGGAAGCTCCGCGGTGAGGCCCTTGCCTCGTCCAGCCTTCTCTTTTGCGTCCATCGTGCGCTTCACGAAGAGCGTCATCCGTGGCTCGTCACATCTCATGCGCGGACTCTCGACGTGGCAGACGCGCGCGCGGTGCTCGGCCATCCAGTCCACGGAGGCGTCGGGCGTTCCATCGGGGAGCCATGCGGTCATCGGGATCTCCATCGTCACGGACGCCAGAACCAGGACGGCAGCGCCCTTCGATTGCATCATGGCCGCGCGCCATCCTGAAGGCCTTCCCGAGTCGCCGATGTCGTTCGCGGAGCTGTACTCGGGTCCGCCCACGATGATTCCGTCCTTGCGACGCAGCATCAGGTAGCGATCCTCCTTCACGGCCACGCCATCGAAGAAGCCGAGCGTGACGGCGGTAGGGATCGACCAGCCATCCGGCAGCGCGCCTGCCTCGAGAGCGGGCGCTGCCATTTCCGTGCAGATTACACTCTTCTCGTCGTAGCCCTCGAGTCCGTGGCCGGCCTTCTGCTCCCGTCGCACCACGGACATGAGCTCCTTCTTCCAGGCGTCACAGACCTCGCGAACGGTGCGGCCCTCGCGGCCGTCCACGGACAGCTCCCACAGCTCCGCGGCGCGCTTCGGCGCAGGCGCGCTTCCTGCGGCCACGTTCACGCGCGGCAGCTTCGGCTCCGCGAGCCGGACCTCCTTCGGTGCGGTGCCCAGCGCGGCGAGCTCGGAGACGACGATCTCCTGCCACTTCGGGTTCGTGCCGGGCAACGTCTCCATCACCGTGATCTTGAACCTGCCTCCGGGCTTGTCGACAGGCACGTGCTGCGGGCCTCGCACCGCGGGATCGAGCGTCACCTCGCGGACGAGAACACCGTCGCGTTCGACCTTCACCTTCTTGATGCGCAGGTTCTGCTCGAAGGGCGCGCCCTTGTCGAAGCCTGCCGTGATCTCGAAGCTGGCCACGTGGACGCGCGGGTCCAGGTTCACCTCTATCCACGCGTTGGTGTCGCCCGTCTTGCCGTTCCACGCGGTCTCTCGCTTGCCATCCACGAGGTGCTCCGGATAGTCACGCGGGTTGTCCACGCGCGAGGAGAGCGTGAGCTCGGCGTCCGTTTCGTGGAGCAGGTTCAAGAGCACCTCACGCGGCGCCCCGGCGTCGAGCGTTGCGCTCGCGGACGCATCGCCCTGCGCGAGCGCGGTCGCATTGGATGCATTCTGCACGGAATTTGTCCCACCATGGGGGTCATCCTTCGACCGACACCCAGCTCCGAGCAAGGCCAGGGCGAACAGCACTGGAAGCGGGTATACTTCAGTCATGGCACGACTCCGGCTCGGTTGGATCTGCGTGCTCATGCTCGGCGCATGCACGGCGTTCTCCGGCTCGGATATCAACGCCAAGGGTGGTGACGGCAATTCCAAGGACGCCTCCGCGAACGATGACGGTGCGGCGGTGGCAGCGAACGACGACGGTGGCATGGCGGATGGGGCTGTCTTCATCGGGTCTGACGTTGACAGTGGCGGGAGCAAGACCGACGCCGGGTTCGATGCGGGGACCTTCGCCCCTTGCGGCTCGATGTGCAGCTGCACAAAGTCTACCACGTGCGATTTCACCTGCGCCGCGGGTGCATGCGCGCTCACGTGCAGTGGAATAGGCGACGTGTGCGCGATCGCGTGTCCGCCGACGACCACGTGCGCCATCGCCTGCGGAAACGGCGCGGACTGCACGTGCCTCAGCGGCAACTGTACATGCAACGCCGCCGGCGGCACCTGCCACTGACTCAGCGCGCGAGCGCCTCGAAGACGCGGGCTACGGCCTCTGCGCCGGGATCAGGGACGCCGCGGAGTGAGTCGGCGTTGAGATAGCTCGAACGCCCGGCCCGCGCTGACAGCATCGTCGCGGTCGCGTCTGCACCCTCGCGTGCGCGCTTCGCAGCATCGGGCAGAGAGCCCGCGCTCAGCGCGTCCAGCGCGGGGCACATCGCGTCGAGCATGGTGCGATCGCCGAGCTTTGCGCCGCCGACCTCGCGAACGCGCGAAGCCCCCGCTTGCAACGCGCCGGGAAGAGCTACGCCGTTTGCCAGCGCGGTGCCAGCAGCGGCAGTGAAGATGGAGAGGAGCACGCCGCTGGAGCCGCCCATCACGACGCCGAGCCGATCGGACAGCGCGAACAACAGCTGCGCCGCGTCGGCGAGCGGCAGCGACGAGAGGTCAGCGGAGATCTCGCGGGCTGCGGACGCCAGCGTGGAGCCCGTGTCGCCATCGCCGACCTTCGCGTCCAGCGCGTCGAGCTCCTTCTGATTCGATACGAGCGTCTGGCAGATCACCTCGAGCGTCTTGCGGGTCGGCTCGTGCGTGGACGCGACGAACGTGCGACCTGCGAGCTCCTTCGCCAACGGAAGGAGCGGCGGCACACGCTGCACGGCAAAGGCGCCGGGCCAGCTCCGTGGTCCCACGTCCGCGATCAGCGCCTCGCGGCTCTCCGTGGTGAGGCGAAGGAGCGACAGCGAGAATCCCTTCATGTCGAGCGACGTCATGAGCGGCGCCGGACCAACCACGAGATCAACGCGCTGTCCGAGGGGCGTCTCCAGGAAGCACTTCGTGACGACGCTCATCTCGATGAGCGGGACGCCACCAAGGCCGTTCACGAGGAGCGCATATCGCTCGCCAGCATCCATGAACACCGCGCCGAGGCGCTTCGCCATCTCGGAGACCAGCTCCTTCACGGGCGCGAGCGCGATCCTCGCGACGCCGGGTTCGCCGTGGATACCGAGGCCGAGCTCGGCCTCGTTCGCGGTCATGCGCTGCTCCGCCGGCTGCCCTGGGATCGTGCATGACGAGAGCGCGATGCCGAGCGAGCCTGCGCCATTCGCCACCCGCTCGGCGGCTGCCGTGACCTCGGCGAGGCTCTTGCCTTGCTCTGCCACATGACCCGCGACCTTGTGCACGAAGAGCGTTCCCGCGACGCCACGTGGGTGCGGTGCATCGGGGAGCGCGATGTCGTCGGCGACCACGACCATTTCGACCTTCTTGCCGAGCGTCCGCGCCTTCTCGCGCGCAAGGCCGAAATTGAGGCGATCACCCGTGTAGCTCTTCACGATGAGCAGGCAACCTGCGTCCCCGGTGACGGACAGGATCGCCGCGAGCACGGCGTCCACACTGGGCGACGCGAACACCTCTCCGGACACCGCAGCTGTGAGCATGCCGCGACCGACGAAGCCCACGTGCGAGGGCTCGTGTCCAGCGCCACCACCCGAGATGAGCGCGACCTGCGTGGTCGTCCTTCGGTCCCAGTCCGAGCGCACGACCACCTTGATCGCCGGGTAGCCGTCGAGGCGCGAGAGCCCAGGCCTCGTGTAGAGGACGCCCGTGATCGCTTCGCGAACGAGGTCATCCTTCTCGTTGATGAAGTGCTTCATGCGCCCTTCATATACCATGGTGTCTCGGTCGTTCGCTTTCGGGCGCCGGAGGTAGAACGCCATGCAAGAGGACTCCGCGAACGCAAAGACGGTCGTGGACAACACGCTGACGGACGGCGCGACGCTTGCGGACGATCGCACGCCGATCGTCGGTTCGCTGCCGGTGCTCCCGCGCGGCGTCGCGACCACGCTTCGAACCACCGTGCTTCCGCGTATCTCGGTGATCGAGAAGGCAACACCCACCGTTGGTGGCGATCCGAAGCCCAGGTACGCGCTCGCGCACCAGCTGGGGCAGGGTGGCGTGGGCGACGTCATCAAAGCGCACGACAACGACATCGAGCGCCCGGTCGCCATCAAGCGAATCCGCGCCGATGCGAAGTCGCACGCGACCGTCATGCGGTTCGCCGAGGAAGTGCGCACCATCGGAAACCTGGAGCATCCGAACATCGTGCCGATCCACGACGTCGGGCTCGATGAGAACGGCGAGTACTACTTCGTCATGAAGTACGTCCACGGCGAGACGCTCGAGTCGGTCATCGAGAAGCTTCGCGAGGGCAACGCCGACTATCACGCGCGCTATGGCTTCGAGCGGCGCGTCGAGATCATGGTGGGCATCCTGGAAGCCATCGCTTTCGCGCATGCGAACGGAGTGATCCATCGCGACATCAAGCCCGCGAACATCATGATCGGCCCGTACGGCGAGGTGATGGTCATGGACTGGGGGCTGGCGCGCAAGATCAAGGGCGATGAGCCCGTGCAACCGCTGGCGCAGACGCTCCTCGAGGGCACCGTGCCCAAGCGGCGCCTCTTCGAGACACAGGTCGGCACCTTGCTCGGAACGCCCGCGTACATGTCACCGGAGCAGGCGCGGGGCGAGAAGCTCACGGAGAAGAGCGACATCTACAGCCTCTGCATGACGTTCTACGAGCTACTCACGCTCACGCATCCATTCGAGTCGAAGACCACGCTCGAGACGATGCTCGCCGCCGTGATGACACAGCACGTGCCACACGCTTACGAAGCAGGGAGCGCGACGCAGCCGATGGTGCCGGCGGACCTCTCGTGGTTCACGCAGGATGGTCTCCAGAAAGATCCTGCGCTGCGCTTCGCGTCCGTGGACGACATGGTCACGCGCCTGCGCGATCGCGCGGAGGGCGTCATCCCCGTCCAGTGCAGGGTCACGTTCATGATGATGCAGGTGGGAAAGGTCAGGCGCGCGTTCGCGGTTCGCCCGTTCCAGAGCGCCGTGATCGTGAGCGTCCTCGTGCTGTGGATGCTCGCCACCACGGTCTATTCGGTGTTGCGCGTACTGCGCGGCTGAGACGCAGCGGGACCGAGGAGACGTGAGCCCCGCGTTGCTATAGGATGAACCTCGTGGCGGATGAGCGAAGGCAACTCTCGCCGGGGATGCAGGTCTCCAAGGGCGTGACGCTGCGAAGCCCACTCGGGGAAGGTGGGATGGGCGCGGTGTGGCTCGCGGATCACGCGGGGCTGCAGACGCAGGTCGTCGTCAAGTTCATGGTCGGCAACCTGGACGCCAGTCCGCACGCGCGCGCGCGCTTCGCAAAGGAGGCGGCTGCGGCCGCGCAGGTGAAGAGCCCGCATGTCGTGCAGATGCTCGACCATGGCATCACCGACAGCGACGTGCCCTTCATCGTGATGGAGCACCTAGTCGGCAAGAGCCTGGGTCAGTACATGGACGACCACGGCCTCATGTCGCCGCAGGAGACCATCGCCGTCGTCTCCCAGGTCGGCAAGGCCCTCGCCCGCGTACACGCCGCCGGACTCCTGCATCGCGACATCAAGCCAGACAACATCTTCATGTGCGACGGCGACGACGAGCTCTTCCTGAAGCTCCTCGACTTCGGCATCGTGAAGACCAACGGCGAAGGGCCGGCCCTCGACGGGCAGACGAAGACGGGCCAGGTCGTCGGCACGCCGTTCTACATGAGCCCCGAGCAGATGAACGCGGAGAAGAACATCGACGCGCGCAGCGATCTTTGGTCGCTGGCGGTCGTCGCGTTCGAGGCGCTCACTGGTTCCAGGCCGTTCTCGGGGCAGTCGTTCGGTGCCCTGGCCGTGGCCATCGTCACGACGGCACCGCAGCGAGCCTCGTCGCTCAACCCGAACCTGCCGGCGCAGGTGGACGCGTGGTTCGATCGCGCGCTTGCACGCGATCCCGAGAAGCGCTTCGCGACCGCACGTGAGATGTCCGACGGCCTCCGCGCCGCATTCTCCGGGGTGATGAGCCTTCCGCCGAGCGCTGACCCTTCCAACCCGGCGCTCTCCAGATCCGGCCCGCGCTCGGTCGACGCGGACGGGCACGCGAAGACGGAGCGCATGGACGGTCCGCCGACGCCGGAGCACATCGCTCGTCCCCCGACGCCCATCGAGCTCGACGCGACCCAGCGTCAGGAGACCACTGCGCTAGCGCGCAGCGAACCCGCACACGACAAGGCGGACCTCTCGTCCACGACGAACGAGCGCGCCGCAGCGAGAAAATCCAGGCGACGCGGCGGTGCGATCGTCGTCACTGCGCTCATCATCGTCTTCGGCGTCGTGACGTTCCTTGCAGCGAAGCAGGGTGGTTCCGCGGCATCCGACAAACCCGTGGGCGACAAGATCAGCGCTGGTGGAACGTCGCAGCCGCAGGGCGTGGCGCAGACCCTGCCAGAAACCACAGCCACAGCCACAGCCACAGCCACAGCCACAGCGGACATTGTCGTCGACGCGCCGATAGCGCGCGGCGCAACCAGCAGCGCGCCCTCAGGAAGCGCGATCTCCGTTGGACCGGGCGCGCGGACGGGGACACCGGTGGCAAGGTCTTTCGCTCAGCTGGGGACCACACCCGCCATCAAGGCGTCGAGCACGAACGTGGACACAGGCTCGACGACGCCGGCTCCTTCCGCAACGCCGAAACCGAGGAGCAGTGGTGATCCGCTCTTCTGACCTGCGCCGCCTGTTGCGGCCCCGCCTCTTGCTGATTGGCTTGCTCGGGTGTGCGTGGGCGCTTCAGACGAGAAGCGGGCGCGCGGACGAGGCGCACGGCTCCGGAGCGGACCCAGAACCTGCTCGGCATGCGCCCACCGCCGAGAACATGGCCATGGCGCGCGAATCGCTGAAGGATGGCATGGCGCAGCGTGATGCGGGTGACGCCGCGGGTGCGTTGCCAAAGCTTCACCTCGCGTACGTGCTCGTGGCGACGCCGGTGACGGGCTACGAGCTCGGAAAGACGTACATGACGCTGGGACGGCTGCTCTCCGCGCGTGAGGCGTTCATCTCGGTCGCGCGCATGCCTCGCACGATCGAGGAGAGCGACCGCTCGGAGAACGCGCGCCGCGAGTCGGAGCGGCTCGCCAACGAGCTCGAGCCGCACATCCCGAAGCTCCACATCCACGTCACGCTGCCGCCCGGAGCCGTCGCGACGGTATCGGTGGACGGCGCCGCGCTGCTCGACGAAGCCGTGATGGCGCCGCACAGCGTCAATCCCGGCGTGCACGACGTCACGGCGAAGGCCGGCGACGGCGAGCCCGTCTCGACGAAGGTGGAGGTCCACGCGGACGAGACGAAGGACGTCACGCTCGCCCCGAAGTGGGTAGCGCCGAAACCACCACCCACGCTGGCGCGGCCGTACTACGTCAGGTCGTCACCCAACCCACTTCTCTATGTGGGTGTCGTCGCCGGCGTGGTCGGCACCGTCGTCGGAACCACGACGCTGATCCTGAGCATCACTGAGCAGTCCGCCGGTCTGGCCGAGTGCGGCGCCAACTACTGTCCGCACTCCACCCGCAATCACTTCGAGGCACAGGCCGGATATGCCGTCACGGCGCTCGTCGCTGGCGGCCTGGTCGTGGCGGGGGTCGGCACGTCCCTCTGGGCGGTCTTCAATCCGAAGACCGACAAGGTCTACACGGGCATCCAGCCCATCATCGGTCCCGGTATCGCCGGTCTTCGAGGAACCTTCTGATGCGGGGTGCGATGGTGGCGGTGGCGCTGATGTCACTTTTGGCGGCCGCGGCCGTGAGCGTGGCGTGCCTGACCGAGGCGCAGCCGCCCCGAGAAAAAAAGGGGTACTGCAGGCTAGAGGATCTCGCCTCCGTGAATCCCGCGACCACGGTGACCTGCGAGACATGTCTCACCAAACACACGCAGTGCTGTGACCTGTATGGCGACTGCGAGGCGACAGGCAATTGCGCCGCGACCGTTGCGACAGACTATCGGTGCGTCGCCGGCGCGGGAACGCTCGGCCTCTACGACGAACAGTCATGCCTCGAGGGTGGGACGCCACAGTCGAACGCCGTCTACGGTTGTATGAAGGACAACTGCGCGAACGAATGCGGCCTCGCCGCGGCCGCGTGCACCCCCGAGCCCGCGGTCCCCTTCATCACCAAGGCCAGCTGCGACAGGTGCGCCACCGTCAAGTGCTGCACGACCATCAACAGCTGCTACCAATCGCGCACGTGCAAGCTCACGTTCGATTGCATCCTCAAATGTACGAAGGAGCTCGGCGCTATCTACAGCCCGAAGGCCGCAGCCGCACTCCTTGCCACCACCACGTCAGTCTGTAGCGACGCAGGCTCCCCCAGCGAGGGGCCCGGCGAGGGCGGCGTCCCCGACGAACTTTCCTGCGTTCGCGGCTGCGTGAACGACTACATCGACCTGACCACGACGGAAGGGCGAGCCGGGGGCTGCGCCTCACTGGAGCTCTTCTCGTGCACGTACACGCAGTGCCGAGACGAGTGCAAGCAAGACGACGCCGGCATGGGAGACTGATCTATGCCCAACCTGGAACTGGCACCGAAGCCATACGCTGAACCTGGATCTTCGATGGGCAGGCATCCCGAAGGATCCCTTCGGCAGCATCATGATCACGAACGTCGGTTCGCTGGGCCTCGACGTGGCGTACGTGCCGTTGGTGCCGTACTCGCGCGTGCCCATCTTGCTCGCCGTGGGCGCGGTGAAAGCGAAGCCCATCGCGCGCGACGGCGCGGTCGTCATCGCGAAGATGATGAACATCAATGCCACGTTCGATCACCGCCTCATCGACGGCTTCCACGCGGCCACGATGTCGAAGGTGCTGAGAGAGTGGCTGGAGCACCCCTTCGAGAAGTTCGACAACCTGGAGGGATGGAAGGAGCCCGAGAAGGAGCCACAGAAGGAGGCCGAGAAGGAGGGGGAGAAGGAGCCGGAGAAGGAGGCCCAGTGATTTCAATTCTTCAATTTTATTCAGTTTTATAGATGTAGGTGAATATCGGCTTGACCGGACGACGTTCGGGACTAGTAACTCTGACATGAGTTACTTCAACCGCACACTTTCGCTCCTTGGTCTGCCCGTCCTCGGTCTCTCCATTCTCGGTCTGGGTCTTGGTGGATGCGCTGCGCCGACGGGCGAGGATGTCGCGACCACGGAGTCCTCGTCGCTGAGCGAGGAAGCCACGATTCATTTTCGCGCAGGTGGCGTTGATACGACCGGGACGTTGTCGGCTGGTGAGGTTCTTCACGTCGAGTACGACACGAACCGCCTCACGGCGTGCCGCGGTGGCAACAACGACGGCAGCCCCGGCTGGTCCATCACGGGCTTCTACCGCCTCAACGGCGGTGCAGTGAGCACGTTCGAGGCGGGCGGATTCTCGCCGACGCACAGCACCGCAGCGCCGCAGATCACGGTGACCGGCGCCGGTGACCTGGAGATCTGGTTCCAGAACACCAGCCGCTGGGGCTGCTCGGGGTACGACTCCGCGTTCGGCAAGAACTACCACTTCGCAGTCGCAGCTTCCGCGAACGCTCCCGGCTGGATGGGCAACCTCACGGTGGTGATGTCGCGCGAGTGCAGCGGCGGCCGCGGCGCTGCGTGTGATCGCGATCGCCGCGCGACGGACGGCAATTTCACGTACGACACGTGGTCGCGTCAGCGTGCCGCAACGACGACGCTCTCGTTCGAGGTGTGGAAGAACGGGGTGACCGATTTCGACAACCACGATCTGTGGAAGCAGCTCGACGTGCGGATGTACTCGCGCGTCGGTGACGGCGGGCAGTTCCAGATGCAGTACGTCACGCTCGACCAGCGCGTCGGCAACAACGCGCGCTACATGGTGGACCTGCACGGCCTCGACCCGATCGTTGGCCTCACGCAGATCACCGACAAGTCGAAGTGCCCGGCCTTCCCGCTCATCAACGAGGGCAACGGCCTGGTTACGGCGGACCTCCAGTACTACTTCGTCGTGAACGGCGCGGAGCTTCGTCCGCACGGAGGCGGCGTCTTCCACGGCACGTTCGAGAACTACAAGGACGCGGTCGCCGTCTGCCTCTGACGGCAGAGGACGATTCTCGACACTTCATGCCCGAAATTCCGCGTCCGGGAGTAGGGTGTAGCCATGATCGACTCTCAGAATGCAGGCGGCGCCGGCAAGTCCGATTCGTGCGGAGTCTGCGGCGGTGACGGCAAGCTGGAGAACGCGTGGGGCCAGGTCGCCAAGTGCCCGAGCTGCCACGGCAACGGACGTCGCGCAGAGGACACGGGCTTCCGTGACGTCACCAAGACCAAGGCATCGCACCACCAGCAGAGCAACAAGGCGGCGGTGGCGGTGAAGCAGACGTGGCCGACGACCGCGACGGGCATCCAGCTCGCGACCGAGATCCGGGACTCCGGGCTGGACGCAGCCACGAAGGAGAAGGTCACGCGCGAGATCATGGAGCACGAGGCCACGCATGGTCTCTGCACGCAGACGTTCTCCAAGAAGATCCGGAAGCAGATCAGGCCCGCCGCGGCGCGCTGACGCTCAGAGGCCGTCGTCCCACGGGGATCCCGCACCAGAGTCGGGTGTGGCAGGACAGAGATCTTCTTTGGTGGCGGGCGCGCACACCTCACGCGCACCGAATGTGCCGCCGAACGCCTTGCCATCGCAGAATGAGTTCGCGTCGGACCAGCCCTCGACAGCCACGAGCGCGCCGCTGGCGTCGAAGTACTTCGTGGTGCCAGCGTAGCCGTCCGACTGCTTCACGAACGAGAAGCGCCCACATGTACCAATGCGTGCACTCTGCAAGCATCCCTGCCCCTTGTACCGGGCAATCAAGCCGCGCAGCTCACCCGCAGTGTGAGCAAAATCGGGGCAAGGCCGCGTCGCGCAATAGTCAGCAAGCGAGCGACGACAGGCCGCAGGAGCGATCGCAACGGGCGGAGCCGCCGAAGCGCTGGTGCCAGCAGTCGGGGTCGGAGCCGGGGCTGGGGCCGAGGTCGAGGTTGAGGTCGAGGTCGAGGTCGAGGTCTGGGTCGAGGTCGAGGTCGAGGTCGGCGCTGAGCTCTTCGCGCAGCCTGCCACGATGATCAGCGCGACGCCCAGCCTCTTCACAGCACCCACGCCTGCACGATAGCGCATGGATACCAAGGAAAAGAGGCCTCGCTCGTCTATCCTTTGATGATGCGGACCAGGTCTCTCACGTTGGCAGCTCTCACGCTCCTCGGCGCCACCGCGTGTGCCCCACGCGACGAGCCTCCCGTCGTGGGCGCGCCGCTCGCCGCACCGGCTGCGGTGGATGTGCCGCCTCCACCGCCGTCGTCGCACGCTCCCGTGGCGACGGACGAACCGTCGCTGAAGAAGACCAAGGCGCACGAAGAGGAGGGCCTGGGGTCGCGCGACATGCGCCGGTCGGTCGTGGCGCCGCGGCAGCGCGCCCTGCTGGTCACGGAGCTCGCGGGGCTCACCTCGCTGCTGCAAAGCATGCAGATGACGTCGCCCGATCGGCCGCAGGTTCTCCGCCGCGTCGCGGAGGACTATGTGGAGCTGGAGTATGCCGCAACGATGGACGGGGCCAGCGAGATCGCAACGAACGCGAGGCGCGAGGCGACCGCGACCTACACGAAGCTCGCAAACGACTACCCGAACTACGCGCAACGGGACGAGGTCCTCTACTTCCTGGCCTTCGAGGAGGAGCTCGCGAACGATCGCAACAGCGCGCGAAAGCGGTACTTCGAGCTCATTCAGAAGTACCCGCAGTCGAAGTACCTGCCGAACGCGTACCTGGCCTTCGGTGAGATGTTCTTCGCGGAGGCCTCCACCGATCCGAGCAAGCTCGATCTCGCCGAGCAGGCCTACAACGAGGTCGTGAAGTTCCCACCGCCCGCAAATCAGGTCTACGGCTACGCGTTCTACATGCTCGGGCAGGTGTACACGGCGAAGGGCGATTTTCCGAAGGCGCTCTCCGCGTTCAAGAAGACCATCGACTTCGGGAAGACCTATCCGCAGATCGCGAACGCCGGGCGCCTTGCGGGGGTCGCGCGACACGATCTGGTGTTCGCGTACTCGCAGGTCGGCGATCCGCGCACCGCGTTCAACTTCTTCATGCCCTTGAGCGGAGACGGCACTGGCGAGAAAGAGCGCACGTTCGCGATGATGGGGGTGCTCGGAACGAACTACATGTCCAGTAACCGCTTTGCAGAAGCGTCTGCGATCTACCAGGATCTTCGCACGCGCGATCCCGCGCACTCGTGCAGGTGGACCGCGTACGGGGACGACGCGGACAAGGCGTACAAGGGCATTGCACAAACACCCGCAGCCCTCGAAGCGGCTGTGCACGCGTGCGGGCCGTAGTGGCTTTGGGGGTGTACACTAGGGGCTTCCGAACCCCCGAGGGAAGCGTGTCGCACAACCTTGTTCAGCTACGCCGTCACCGCGCTGATTTCAGCCTGACCGACAACGCTCTGTCGCGCCTCAAGCAGGTGATGCACGAGAGGCGTGAGATCACGCAGGACGACATCGCGCAGATCGCGAAGGCCACGCACCAGCCCGAGGCCGCGGTGTTCGGCGTGGCCACGTACTACGGCGACCTCGGAATGAAGAAGCGCGGCAGGACGCGCGTGAAGGTGTGTCGCGGCACCGCGTGCTTCGCGACGTCCGGCGAGGCTCACGTGACGTGGCTCGAGGAAGCACTGGGCGTCACGCTCGACGAGACCAGCGCGGACGGCAGCGTCTCGCTCGAGGGCGTGTACTGCCTCGGATTCTGCAACGCCGGCCCCACCGTCGAGGTCGATGGCAAGGTCTACGCTGGCCTCACGAAGGAGAGCGCGCACGCTCTCGCAAAGGATCTCGGCGCGCATGCGGCGGGTCGCGGAGCGATGCATCTTGCGGACGTCGCGAACGTGCCCGTGTTCGAGGCGCACGGGTGTCCCGCGATCGTGACGGAGCGGCTCGCGCTCTTCACCGCGAGCGGCGTGGATGCCACCAAGCTGGACGTCGCCGAGACGCATCACGCGTGGAAGGGCTTCGCGCTCGCGCTCGCAACGAAGACCCCGGACGAGACCATCGCAGAGGTGGAGCGCTCTCAGCTGCGCGGCCGGGGCGGCGCGGGGTTCCCGACCGCGACCAAGTGGAAGCTCGCTGCTGGTCATGTAAAGAGCCAGAGCGCCCGTGCGGGTTCCCACTCGGTTGCAGGTAGCGATTCCGGTCGGAACGACGCGTTCGTGGTGTGCAACGCGGACGAGGGCGATCCGGGCTCGTACATCGACAAGTACCTGATGGAGAAGGACCCGTTCGCGGTGCTCGAGGGCGTCGCGATCGCCGGCTACGCGATCGGCGCGACGCGTGGCTTCGTGTACGTGCGTTCCGAGTACCCGCTCTCCATGCCGACCTTGAAGAAGGCAGTCGTGGATGCGCGCAAGGCGGGGTGGCTCGGCACGAACATCCGTGGCAGCGGGTTTAGCTTCGAGATCGAGATCGTGGAAGGCGCCGGCTCGTACGTCTGCGGCGAGGAGACCGCGCTGCTCCGCTCGCTCGAAGGGCTCCGCGGCATGGTGACCGCGCGACCGCCGTTTCCCGCAGAAAAAGGCCTGTTCGAGCGTCCCACGATCGTGAACAACGTGGAGACGCTCGCGAACCTCGGCTGGATCATGCGCCACGGCGGCGACGTCTACGCGGCGATGGGCATCGGCAAGAGCCGCGGCACGAAGGCGATCTCGATCAACGAGCTCTTCGCGCGTCCTGGCATGTACGAGGTCCCGTTCGGAACGCCGCTGCGCGAGGTCCTGGAAACGCTCGGCGGCGGAATGAAGACGGGCCGGCCCATCAAGGCCGTACAGGTGGGCGGGCCTCTCGGCGGCGTCCTTCCAAACTCGCTCCTCGACACTCCGATCGGCTTCGACGAGCTCGACGCTGTCGGCGGCCTGCTCGGGCACGGCGGCGTGGTCGCATGGGACGACACGGTCGACGTTCGCGACATCGCCATTCACCTCTTCGAGTTCTGCGACGCAGAGTCCTGCGGGAAGTGCTTTCCGTGTCGCATCGGCGGGCGCCGCGGGTGGGAGCTCGTGAAGCGCATGCGCACCAGCACCGATCGCGCGCAGCTAGATGCGGACGCCGCGCTCCTTCTGGACCTGTGCGAGACCATGAAGCTTGGCTCGCTGTGCGCGCACGGCGGCGCCATTCCCATTCCCATCGCGTCGCTCCTGACGCATTTCAACGGCGAGATGATGACCGGAGGTGCGCGATGAGCGCTGATGGAACTGCCGACGCGAAGCGCGAGCGCAAGGTGGTGCGCCTCCAGATCGACGGACAGGAATACGTCGCGAGCGACCGCGCCACCATCCTGGACGTCGCGCGCCGCGCGAACATCTTCATTCCTACGCTCTGCTACGACCCCAAGCTCGCCGCGTTCGGCGCGTGCCGTGTGTGCATGGTCGGCGTTGCGGGCGCACGTGGTCCCGTGGCCGCATGCACGACGCCCGTGCGCGAAGGTATGGTCGTGGACACGCACGACGCGATCGCCACGCGCGTGGCAAAGGGTGTCGTGGAGCTCGTGCTGTCCGACTATCCGGACGCAGCGCTCGCGCGCGAAGGCGACCGCAACGAGCTGCGCGATGTCGCCGCCCATTTCGGGCTAAAAAACAGCCGCTATCAGGGCGAGCGACACGCGTACGCCAAGGACGACCGCCATCCGTACATCAAGGTGGACATGAACGAGTGCATCGTCTGCGGACGATGCGTGCGTGCCTGCGACGAGGTGCAGGGCGCATTCGCGCTGGCATACGCCGGCCGCGGCTTCGGCACCAAGATCGTCGCTGGCATGGACTCGTCGTTCGCGGACTCGAGCTGCGTCTCGTGCGGCGCGTGCGTGCAGACGTGCCCCACGGGCGCCCTGGACGAAGAGGCCTTCAAGCTGAAGGAGACCATCGACAAGACGGTCACCACCACGTGCGCGTACTGCGGCGTGGGTTGCTCGCTCGAAGTGAACGTCCGCGGCGACCACGTGGTGTCGATCGACCCCGCCGCCGAAGGTCCGTCCAACGAGGGGCACACCTGCGTGAAGGGCCGCTTCGCGCACCAGTACGCGCGCGCCGCAGATCGCCTGACCGCTCCCCTGCTCCGCCGGACGGACGGCACGTGGCGCGAGACGAACTGGGAAGAGGCCTACGCGTTCGTCGCGTCGCGCATGAACGACATCAAGCAGAAGCACGGCCCCGACGCGCTGGCCGCCATTTCTTCCAGCCGCTGCACGAACGAGGAGAACTACCTCCTCATGAAGCTGTTTCGCACGGCGATCGGCACGAACAACATCGACAACTGCTCGCGCGTCTGTCACTCGCCCACCTCGCTGGGGCTCATTCGCTCGCTCGGGGAGTCGGGCGGGTCGAACTCGTTCGCGGACATCGATCTCACGTCGTGCATCCTGCTCACTGGCGCGAACCCCACGGAGGGCCACCCGGTCGTGGGCGCGCGCATGAAGGAGGCGGTGTTGCGCGGGGCGAAGCTGATCGTGATCGATCCGCGGCGCATCGAGCTCGCGCAGATGGCGGACGTGTATCTGCAGCTTCGGCCTGGCAGCAACGTCGCGGTCTACAACGGGCTCGCGCATGTGATCATCAGGGATGGCCTTGCGAACCAGGCGTTCATCGACGCGCGCACGGACGGGTGGCAGGCGTACAAGGACTTCATCGCCACATACGATCCTCAGAGGGTCTTTGAGCTCAGCGGCGTGGCCCCGAAGGACCTGGAGCGCGCGGCGCACCTCTACGCGAAGAGCCCGCCCGCGGGGATTCACTACGGACTGGGCGTGACGGAGCAGTCGCAGGGCGTGTCCGGCGTGCGCACGCTCGCCAACCTGGCGCTGCTCACTGGCAACTTCGGCGTGCGAGGCGCCGGCTCCAACCCGCTACGCGGCCAGAACAACGTGCAGGGCTCCAGCGACGTGGGCGCGCTGCCCACGTACCTGACCATGTACCGCCCCATGGCGGACGACGCCACGCGCGCGCAGTTCGAGAAGAAGTGGAACGTCACGATCAAGAAAGAGCGCGGGCTCATGATCCCGGAGATGTTCCAGAGCGCGATCGACGGCACGCTGCGCGGGATGTATGTCTTCGGCGAGGACATCGCGCAGACCGATCCGAACGTGCACCACGTGGAGAAGGCGCTGCGCGCGCTGGACCTCTTGGTCGTGCACGACATCTTCGAGAACGTGACGGCGCAGTTCGCGCACGCGCTGCTCCCAGGCTCTGCATTCCTCGAGAAAACAGGCACGTTCACGAACGCGGAGCGCCGCGTGCAGCTCGTGAACCAGGCCGTGCCACCGCCGGGCGACGCACGTCGTGATCTGGATATTCTGATCCAGCTCAGCAAGCATCTTGGCTACGAGATGCCGCACAAGGACGCCGCGGATGTGATGGACGAGATCGCAGAGCTCACGCCGCAGATGAGGGGCATCTCGCACGCGCGGCTTGGAACACAGGGCCTGCAGTGGCCAGTGCCCGACAAGGACCACCCAGGAACGCCCGTGCTCTATGAAGAGCAGTTCCTCACGGCGAATGGACGTGGCGTGCTGTTCCCGGTGGAGTGGGAGCCGCCGGGTGAGTCCGCGAGCGCGGACCTGCCGTTCATCCTGATCACGGGAAGGCAGCTCGCGCACTACAACTCCGGAACGCAGACACGGCGCACGGGCAACTCGGAGCTGCAGCCCGCTGACCTGGTGGAGATTCACCCGGGCGACGCGGCCGAGCTCGGGATCGCGCCGGGAGACATGGTCGAGATCGCCAGCGCTCGCGGAAGCGTGCAGACATGGGCCTGCGTCACCACGCGCGTCATGCGCGGCAACGTGTTCCTGTCGTTCCACTTCCCCGAGGTGAAGACCAACTTGCTCACCAGCGGCAACGCGGATCCGGGGACCAAGTGCCCCGAGTACAAGGTGACCGCGGTCTCCGTGCGCAAGGTCGTGGGTGAGCACCCGAAGGCACCCGAGGCGGCGAAGGGTTTCCGGCAAGACGCGTTCGACGCGGCGGAATAAGCTCATTTGACGAACCCATCGCGCAACAAGAGGGAGATCGGCGTCGCCCGCTACGAGCAGGGCGCGTTCTCTTCACGCGGCGACGAGATCGCATGTGAAGAGCCGCTGGAGATCCGCGTCTCCGGTGACACGTTCGCGATCACGATGCGCACGCCAGGCCACGATCGGGAGCTCGCGCTCGGCCTGCTCTTCGCGGAAGGTGTCATCAAGGGCGTGGACGACGTGGCGACGGTGACCCATTGCGGACGGACTGGCGACGCCGGGCGCGAGAACACGATCGACGTGAGACCCGTGTCCACCGCGAAGGTCGTGCTGCCGGACGAGCTCCCCGGACGGCGCGGCACGCTCACCACCAGCGCGTGTGGCGTGTGCGGTCGTCAGAGCATCGATGATCTGCTCGAGCGGTGCACGCCGCTCCCGCTCGGGGCAACGCTGCCCGCCGACGCGATCCTCCGCGCGGTTTCTTCCCTCGATGGGGCGCAGGAGCTCTACGCGCTCACGGGAGGCTGCCACGCCGCGATGCTCAGCACGTTCGATGGTGAGCGGGTCGCGGCGTTCGAGGACGTGGGCCGTCACAACGCCGTCGACAAACTGATCGGAGCCATGCTGCTTCTGAAGAAGCTCCCCCTTGCCGGTCACATCCTCACGGTGAGCGGACGTGCCAGCTTCGAGCTGGTGCAGAAGGCCGCCGTCGCGGGCATCCCGGTGCTCGCGAGCGTGTCCGCGCCGAGCACGCTCGCTGTGGACCTGGCCACGCGCGCGAACGTGACGCTTGCGGGCTTCGTGCGCGGGGCCGCGATGAACGTCTACGCTGGTGTGGAGCGCATCACGTGAGCGGACTCGTGGACACGCGTGATTTTCAGAAGGGCGCGCAGCTGTATGCGGAGGGCCGCTACTGGGAGGCGCACGAGGCCTGGGAGAAGGTCTGGCGCGCGAGCGAAGATCCAGAGACCCGGCTTCTCTTGCAGGGGCTCATCCAGGTCTGTGCGGCGCTCTACAAGGTCTACGAAAAGCGGGACGCAGCGGCCGCGGGCCGACTATTCCAGCGTGCCGTGAGCAAGCTGGACCAGCTGCCGGACGTCCTGCACAACGTGCAGATTACACCTTTTCGCGAGGCGGCCACGGCATGCCGCGACGTCCTGGAGCACGATCAGGATGAGGGCACGCTGAAGCGCGAGCGCATCCCGCGGCTCGTGTTGCTCGCCGTGCTTCCCGTGCTCCTCTTCATGCTCGCGGGTTGCACCTCGTGCAGTAGCCGCGACGCCGACAAGACGTCTCCGCACACGGACACCTCAGCGCCGCTCGCGCTCACGGCCTCAGGGACTGCCGCCGAGAGCTCAGGGAGCGCGCCGCCGGGCGAGCTACACGAGGATGGCCGCGCATACGTTCCTCAGATCTTCGCGTTCGACGTCGCTCGAACCGACCTCCTGATCGAGGACGCGAAGATGGGCACGGACCTGGCGGAGATCCTGACCCGCACTGGCGCCACGCTCGTGATCAACGGCGGCTTCTTCGACACGAACGACCGCCCGCTGGGGCTCGCTATCTCGCAAGGCAAGCCGGTCTCCGCGTTCTCGAAGACCATGTCTGGCGGCCTGCTGATCGCAGACGACAGCCACGCCACGCTCTTTTCCACCGAATCGTTCGACCCCGATGCGCAGGGCGGCGCGCGCTTCGCCGTGCAATGTCGCCCTCGACTGATCGTGGACAGCAAGGTCAACATCAAGCGCGACGACGGCAAGCGCTCCGCGCGCACCGCGCTGTGCGTGAAGGAGGGCGGCCAGAAGCTGGTCGTGGTGCTCGTGCGCGACGCGACGGATCCGTCATTCGGACCGTCGCTGTTCACGCTCGCAGGCTTTCTTCTTGCCGAAGGCTGCGAGGCCGCGCTGAACCTGGACGGCGGCCCATCCACGGGCGCTGCATGGCGCGACGGCTCCGGCGTCCACGTGGAGCGCCCCACCGCAGGCATCCGCCACGCGCTCCTGTTCAAAGGAAGATGAGCGTGCGCGCGCCCCGGGCGGGGAAGCATTTCCGGGCGGGCGCGGTACCATAGAGTGGATGCACCCAAGAGCGCTTTTCCTCGCCATGGCGGTGCTGGGCATTGCCGGATGCGCGCGTGAGGAGAGCTCCGTGGTGGCTGCGCCGATTGCTCCGGCACGGGAGAGCAGAAGCGGCGCCGCGCAGTCGGTCGCGCCGCGTGACCTCGGTTCCGTCACCATCCACATGGAGCGGAAGGGTTGCTACGGCATCTGTCCTTCGTACGTCGTGGACATCACCGGCGACGGACACGTCAGCTACGAGGGCCGCGAGTTCGTCTACGTGCGTGGACAGAAGAAGGGCACCACGGACCCCGCGCAGGTGAGCCACCTGATGGACATGGTCGACCGGCTCCAGTTGACGACGCTCGTGGACCCGCCGCCGTGCGCGAAGAATGACACGGAGCAGCCCATCGTCATTGTCTCGGTCCGTGACCGCGGCGCGATCACCAACGTCACGCACAGCCTGGGCAACGCCTGCTACCCGAAGGAGCTCGCCGACCTGGAGGCGACGATCGACGACGTCGCGCACTCCTGGCAGTGGGTCAGGTGCGAGACCGGCTTCTGTCTGAACTGAGCGGCCGCGCGGACCAGTCACGCAGCACGTGCAAGAGCGACGGCAAGAAAAGCAGAGCGCCCAGCACGCATGCGATCTCTCCTGCGATAGAGAGCTTGCCAAAAGATTGGAGCGCCTGGTTGTCGGCAAAGAGCAGCGAGCCGTAGCCAACCACGGTTGTGAAGCTGCAGAGCGCGACGGCCCCCAGATGCAGCTTCACGGCGCTCGTGATGTCGCCGCCGAGGAGACGCGAGCGATCGTAGATGTTGAACGGGTACTCCGATCCGATGCCGAACGTGATCGGCAGTGCGATGAAGTTCAAGAAGTTGAGCCGCACGCCGAACTGAGCGGCAAAACCCACCGTCCACGTCACACCCAGGACCAGCGTGAGGATGACCGCGAACGTGCCGCGGCGCGACCACGTGGCAATGATGACCACCACGAGCACCGCGCAGAAGGAGACGGACGTCGCCAGCGGGCCATCGCGAGCGAGGGACCGAATCATCTCGGCGAAGACGGTGCTGCGACTCGCCGTGTCCACGCGCGTGCCGTCGGGGAGGACGATCCCGTCGATGGTGGCTGCGAGCCGCAGGAGCGTGTGCCCGTCGTTCGTGGACGTGCCGGGCCGGTAGTCCACGTAGAACGGCGTCCCCAGCGTTCCGTTCTTCTCCTCGAACCTGCGCTTCACGGCCAGTGGAAGATCGCCCGACGCGAGGACGTGCAGCGTGTCGGGCGGATCCATCTCGCGAAGGTTGTTCGCTTCGTCTTCCTTCATGCGCCCCAGCACACCCGGCGTGATGCGACCGTGGATGCGCGCGAGCACCAACAGCTTCTCCTCTTGCTCCGCGGGTGTGCCGGGCAGGTAGTCCCAGATCGTGTTCACTGCGTCGATGAGCGGGCCTTGCGGATCCGCAGCGTCGCGCTCGAGGATGCGCTTCTTCACCTCGGGGACCTGCTCCGGCCTGTCCGCGAGCACGATCGCGCCTTCCAGGTTCTTCTTCCCGCGGACGATGTCGTTCGCCTTCTTCGTGGCCTTGAACGCGCCGCTGTTGCGCGCGCCGAGCGACCCGAGCTTGTCGAAGTCGTACTCCCACGGATCGCGCAGGAAGGTTGGCAGCTTCCACACGGCGGCGATCGTGACCACCGCCGCGATGGCGATGAACACACGCGGCGCGCGCTCCGTGGCGTTGCCCACGAGGCGCGAGATGGGGCCGCGGCTCTCGTCTTCTCCGAGCTTCGCCTCCGCCTCGCGCATCCACACGGGCAGGCGCGCCTGCACCTTCTCCAGCGCGACAATCAGGGCTGGAAGGCACGGGATCATCGAGATCCAGACCAGCAACATGCCGACGAAGCCGATCACGCCGAACTGGCTGAAGCCGCGGAACCGCGTCACCGTCAGCGAGCCGTACGCGATGCTCGCGACAAAAGAGCCCACGAGCTCCGCACGAAACGCGTTCCACACCGCCTCGCGCCGCGCCACATCCGCGACCATGCCGCGCGCGCGGAACTCCTTGTATCGGGAGTAGAGGACGATCGGATAGTTGATGCCGTTGCCCAGGATGATGGCGCCGAGGAACGCACCCGACGAGTTCACGAACCCGTACCTCGCCGTCGCGAACGCGTACGCACAGCCCACGCCGAACACCGGCGGGAAGAAGACGATGGGCAGTGACCACGGAGATCCGTAAAACCACGCGATCCCGATCAGGATGAGCGCCGTTGCGATCGCCGTCGCCGTGAGCGCTTCGCTGATGAGGGAGTCCTTCTCGGCCTTCGCGTTGGGGATGTCTCCGCCGTAGGAGATCTTCATGGCAGGGTGGAACGTGCCGGGTCGCACGCCATCCATCACCGTGCGGACGCGGGCGAAGAGCGCGTCGTCCGGTGCGCCGCCCATGCCGGAGCCGTTCGTGATGATCCAGACCGCCAGCTGCGTGCCATCCGCGTTCGCGAAGTAGCCAGTAGGGAAGCTGTCCTTCTCATCCGCCTTCGCCTTCCACTTGTCGCGATACGTGTTTGCCCAGCGAAGACTCCGGGCCGTCACCGGACAGATCTTCCACGAGGCCGCTCTGCACGGCGATGTTGTGATCTAGCTTCTCGTCCGCCTCTTCTAGCTCCTTCAGATCTGCATAGAGCCACTTGTTGGCCTGGAAGAATGCGCGTGCGTCCTTGGTCCCCGTCTCCACGCTGGAGACGAGCTCCATGCCGTGTGCGGTGCGCAGCGCGGCGGCCGCTGCGTCGACCAGGCGCTCGTTCGCGGTACGGTCGGGTGACTCCACGACGATCACGATCGTGGCGCGACCGCCCACACGCTCGAGTCGATGCTCGAACGCCTGGAAGCCCGGGCTGTCGCGCGGCAGGAGCTCCATCACGTCGGACCGGACCTCCAGCTTGCGCGTGTACGACCAGCACGCAGCGAGGATGACGAACGCGACGAAGAGAACCGCAAACGGTGAACGTCCCCCGAGGTCCACCAGCGCGAACACGATGCGCTTGATACGCGAGTCGGGGCCAGCCATGGACCCATTCCTTACCGACCCGTAACAATCAGGTCAAGCCAAAGATGAACGAATCGTTATCTGTTGAGCTGCGGAGCTACTCGAGCGAACTGGGCTCACGGCTTCGTGGAGTTCACGGCGTGGCTCACCCGGCGGCCCTTCGTGGGATCCGGGACGCGGACCGGGCCGCCACCGGGCGCGCACTTCCACAGTGACGGCGCGGCCTTCGCGCGCGGGGCTTCTTTGGCCAGCGCGTCGTAGTCGGCGCGGGTCACGCGGCGGAGCTCGTGGACGAGTGTCTGCCAGATCGCGGCCTCGTGCGCTGCGCTCTTCTCCTCGACCTTCGCGATGTCGAAGCGTGCCTTGCGTGCCGGTCCGGCCTTGATTTGTTTTGGCGCGAACAGCACGGGCGCGGGCCCGCGGAACACGTCTTTTCCGAGGCGCGCGTAGTACAGCATGGTGTGCGCGGTGGAGAGAGCGCCGGCCCACGGATAACGACGAAGGCGCCAGGCAGAGGAGAGCGCGCGGATGTCCTCTTCGACCTTCGCCGACTGCAGCGCGGTCTTCGGCCTCTTGCGCTCCTGGAAGAAGAGCCCGGTCTTGAGCTCGTCGCCCTCCACGCCGAAGACCTCCTTGATGCCGAACTCGCCGGGCTTCTGCGCGACCAGCGAGCCGTGCGTGAGGTCGAACCGGCCCAGGATGAAGAGCGAGAGATCTTCCTCGAGCTCGCCCACGAAGCGCACTGTCGTCTGCGCCTCCTTGTAGGTCTCGGTCGGAAAATCGGAGAAGCACATCGCCTCGACCGCGACGCCGGCCGCGGACAGGTTCTGCACTGCCCTCTTCACGTCCTCTGCGGGGATGCCCTTGTCGATGAGCGACAACACGCGCGGCGCCGCCGACTCCACGCCGAGCGCGGTGGACAGTGCGCCGCCCTTCGCCAGCTCCTCACAGCGCTCCTTCGTGAGCGAGCGCTCCGGCCGCATGTCCGTGCCCCACTTGATGTCGAGGCCGCGCGCCACGATACCGCGCGCGATGTTGGTGGCGATCCGCGGCGAGAACACGTCCTGCGAGAAGTAGAAGACCTTCGTGCCGTACTTCTTCGAGAGCGCGGTCACGTGGTCGAGCACGGTCTCGGTGGGGCGCTCCCGATACTTGGCAGTGCCGACCTCGGCGAGCCCATAGTGGCAAAACGTGCAGACACCCCAGTAGCAGCCGCGCGTGGGATCGTATGGGAGCACGAGCTCCGGCGTCAGATAGCGATCCAGCGGCAGACCGTCGAAGTCCGGTGGTGGCAGGATGCTCATGTCCTCGACCGTGCGGCCCTTGATGATTCCGGAGGGCTTCTCGCCCCTCTCGAGCGCGCGCACGAGATCGAGCAGCGCGAGCTCACCTTCGTACACGACGGCGGACGAGAACGGACCGAGCACGCGCGCCGCTTCATCACCCTTCAGGCGAATCAGCATCTGCGTGAGCGCCGGGCCACCCACCGTGATGTGCAGGTCTGGCATCTTCGCGCGCAGCGCATACGCGAGGGAGAACGCAGGCTGGATCTGGCCGGGGAACGCGACGGAGATGCCGACCAGGTCGACCTTCTCTTTCTTCATGCGCGCGGCGAGCGACTCGAAGTAGTCGAAGAACGGGTTCGTCTCCGGACCTGCGTCACGCTCGATCTCCTTTGGCGTCAGCAGGGAGAAGGGCGTGCGATACGCGACGAAGTCGATCGTGAGTGGGGCGTGCGCGGCAGACACGACGCGCATCGCGGACTCCACCGTGTCCACGGCGGCCGCGTAGTTTCCGTGGTCGTAGAAGCGCGATGGATCCTTGAAGACGGAGAGCGCGTCCGCGATTGCGCCCGGCGCATGCGCGGCGTCACCGCGTGCGTTCCACAGCGACGCATAGAGCAGCTGCTCCTGATGCGTCAGCGTCACCTTCTTCTCCAGCTCGCGCAGGCGGGCGTCCATCTTCGTGCGCAGCTGCTCCAGCGGCTCTTCGCGGAGGAGGTGCTCCCAACCTTCGAGATTGGCGTCGATGGGGAGGACCGTGATGTCGTGCTTGCGGAGCCACGCCGTGAGCGTGGGGACGGCGAGATACGGGGCGGTGGGATCGCAGCTCGGCGGGTAGATCAGGGCGACCGTGGGCTGCTTCATGCGGGGCCGGTGAGATAGCACAGGTGCCGCGATTGGCTAGTTTTGGTGG
This sequence comes from Myxococcales bacterium, assembly GCA_025355005.1. GTDB lineage: Bacteria > Myxococcota_A > Polyangia > Polyangiales > Polyangiaceae > JANXLV01. The sequence continues at coordinate 70,372 of JANXLV010000019.1, forward strand.
GGTTTCGTTGGCGCTCAGTGCTGCGACTGGCAGACCATGCAAGTCTGCCCGCTCGGGCACTCGTCCTTCTGTACGCACGTGCCCAGCTTTCCGGGTGAGAACTCGCACGTCTGACCGACCTTGGTGCACGCAGCCGTGTCGGTCTTCGCAGGTTCACGCTTTCCCTCCGGCGGACAACCAAGCGTGAGCAAGGCCAGCGACATGAGGAGGAGGACGAACGAGAGCGGGGCGCTACTCATGGGAGCGTCGCGAGCTCGAGCCGGGCCACGAGGGCGGTGCTTGGCGTAGGTGGCTCGCGGCCGCGCTCCACGGCTGTGCAGCGTCGTACGATGGGGTGCGCGGTCATCATCTTCTGGTGGCGAAAGACGTGAGGGAGCTCGCTCGGTGTGTCGAGCATGTCCGCGCCCCACCGCGCCATCGAGAACAGGTATCCGTCGAGAGCGGACAGGCTCTTACCGAGCACGTACTCGTTCTTCTCCAGGTGATCGTCGACGATGCGGAGCTCCCGCCGTATCGCGATTACGGCCGCCGCCTTCACGCCCTCGTGCGCGGCCTCGTCCGTGGTGTAGCGCTGCGGGTTGTAGAACGGCCAGAAGGCGGGGTGGAGTCCCGTGCCCAGCGACGACAGCCACTGGTTCGCGACGTCGCGCTCCCACGTGCCGTGCCGAGGCAAGAGCTCCGCCTCGGGCTTCCTGTCGGCGAGGTGCTCGAGGATCGCGTTGACCTCCGCAAGCACGCGGCTGTCTGGCGGAGAGCCGAGCCGTATGGCGGGCACCTGTCCGCGCGGATTCACCTGTTTGAAGCGATCGCCACGTCGCTCTTCCTTCGTGACCAGGCAAACGCTGTATGGGTCACCGAGCGTCTCGAGCGCGATCATGCACGCGAGCGCGCACGTCCCGGGCGTGTAGAAGAGCAGCGTATCCATGGTCACTCGCTCTTGAAGCCGACCTTCTTGTGCGTCCCGTCGCAATAAGGCTTGTTGCTGGACTGCCCGCAGCGACAGAGCGCGCACTTCGTGACGCGGTTCACGGTGTGGCCAGTGCCGCTCACGATCTCCACACTACCGGCGACGAGCAATGGACCATCCAAGGACGGATTGATCTTCAACTTGCCATTGCGAACGGGGAGCGGCTGCGACTCCGCGATCTTCGGTTCGCCGGTCGCGGAAAACCCCGCAGCGACGTGGCTCGCGTCGCAGAACGGCTTCTTCTTCGAGGCACCGCAGCGGCACAGCGTGGCGCGGAATCGCGGCGCCTGGCCTTCGATCTCGAGGTCTGCATGAACGGCGATGGGTCCGTTCTCCCGCACGCGCGCGAGGTTCACGACGGGTGCTTGCTCGTTCGGACCGCCGTCCAGCCGCTTGTAGCCGATGGCGCCAGACGGACAGGAGAGCGCGAGCGCCGCGATCTCCTCGGGCGTCGCGTTGTCCGGGTGAATCCACTCGCCATCCACGTTGGGCACGAACACGTCGGGGCGTGACAGCACGCACTGACGCGAGTGGATGCATTTTCCACCCTCGAACTCGAGGAGCACCTTCTTGCCACGGACCGCTTCGATGTCGCTCATGGCCCGTCAGGGTACACCACCCAGTCGGACGCGGGTACGTGCTTGCTGCTGGTGCCTAGAGGCGGGCAGGAGTGGCAGGAGCGGCCGGAACGAGCGCGCCGCGAAGCAGGAGGTCCACCAGCGGCTCGAGGGCGAGCTCCCGCGGGGCGCAACCGATCGAGAACACCGAGTGGTGGATGGAGCCGACCATGGTGCTCATGAGGAGCTCGCCGTCCACGTCGGGGCGGAGCTCTCCGCGGGCGCGCGCGCGCTCCAGGATCTGTCTCCGCGTGGCTTCTTTTGCGCTGCGAAGTGAGTCGATGATGTGACGGAGGTCGCCGTTGGTCCGCTCCGTCATCGCGATCCGCATCAAGGCTTGACCGTACCCGGTGGTCGAGAGCGCGACCACCTGACGCGCGATCGCAAGCAGATCTCCGCGGAGCGAGCCGGTGTCAGGGGGCGTGAAGCTGTCTTCGAACGTGCTGAGCAACGTATCGCGCACCAGATCCACCTTCTCCGGCCAGCGACGGTAGATGGTGGTCTTGTGGACGTTCGCGCGCGCGGCGACGTCGTCGATGCGGAGCGCGTGGTATCCCACACGACCCAGCTCCCCGAGCGTGGCGGCGAGCACGTCCTTGACGATCGGCTCACCGCGAGCGGCGGTCTTCTTCGCGGGTGCGACGGTGGGGGCGGTGCGGGCGGCCACGGCTCACTCCGCCGGCTGCGGGATGTGCCCCGCGTCGTGCGCCTTCTTCGTCTCGTCGGCGATGACGGCGTCGAGGTCGCTCTCGCCCAGATCGAGCACCGGGCGCCTGCCGCGCACCTTCGCGAGGAGATCCTGCGCGCTGTCGACCAGGCTGTGGAAGACCGGGACGGCGAGCAGCGTGAGGAGGAGTGAGAGCGTCTGGCCGCCGATGACGATGCTGGCGGTCGCGCGGTTGAAGCCGGACCCGATGCCCTTGGACACGATGAGCGGGAGCATGCCGGCGACGAACGCGATCGTCGTCATGAGGATGGGTCTGAGGCGATCCCTGTTCGCGTTCATGAGGGACTCGAGCCTGCCTTGCCCGAGCCGTCTGAGGTGGTTCGCATGGTCCACCTGCAAGATGCTGTTCTTCTTCACGACGCAGAAGAGCACGAGCAGACCGAGCATGGAGAACATGTTCAGGCTCTGGCCAAAGAGCTTCAGCGCCATGAACGCGAACGGCACCGTGAGCGGCAGCGACACCAGGATGATCACCGGGTAGAGCCACGACTCGAACTGCGCGGCCAGGATCAGGTACATGAAGACGAACGCCATGCCGAGCGCGAGGAGGAACCCCTTGCCCGTTTCAGCCTGCGATTTGGCGCGTCCCGTGAGCTGGAGGCGGTAACCCGCTGGCGGGTTCTGCGCCGCGAACTTGGTCTGGATGTAGTCGGTGACGATGTTGTCGCCGACGCCCGGCGCCGCGTTCGCGAGGAGCGTGATCTGTCGCTCGCGGCCGTAGCGGTTGATGCGCGAAGGTGCGCTGCCGTCCTTCCACTTCACGACGCTCGCGAGCGGCACGTTTCCGTGTTTGCTGGACGGCACGTTCATGAGGCTGAGCGAGGACGCGTCCACGCGGAACTCCTGCTGCGCGCGGATACGAATGTCGTACTCCTCACCGCCCTCCGGATAGGTGGAGGCCTTCACGCCGGCGACGAGCATCTGCAGCGTGTTCGCGACGTCCTGTACGCTGACGCCCAGGTCAGCTGCGCGATCGCGATCGATCGAGACCTTCACCTCCGGACGGCCCGGAAGGTTCGTGGTGTCGACGTCGACGGCGAGCTTGGACTCCTTGAGGCCCTTCGTGATCTCGTTCGCGTACTTCTCCAGCAGCGTGAAGTCTGAACCGCTCATGACGATCTGGATGTTCTGGAGGTTCGAGCCGACGGAGAAGTCGGGGACCTCTGCTACCGTGACGCGCATGCCGGCAGGAAGCTTCGGGACGATCTCCCTGCGCGCGATATCCATGGCCTGGAACTGGGTGATCTGGCGCTTGTCCGGGTCCACCATGTCCACGTAGACCTGCGCGTAGTTTCGCGACTTCTGCGGGTCCTCGGCGACGGTGATGAGGATGTGCGCGATGCCCGGGATCTTCCGCAGATCGACGGCGGCGCGCTCCGCGATCAGCAGGGACTCCTCGGAGCTGGTGCCTTCCTCCGCGCGGATGGTCATCTGGAACTTCGCCTTGTCGTCCTCGGGCAAGAAGCCCGCAGGGAGCGACTTGGCGAGCGGCATGCACGAGCCGAGCGTGAGCGCGCACAGCGCGATGACGACCCAGCGCCGCTTGAGCGAGAAGCCGAGCATGGCCATGTAGACGCGCTCGACAGGCTTGTAGAATGCATCGACCAGGCGCGTGAGGAATGACGCCTGGTGAGCGCGGAGGAGCCGCGCGGACATCATCGGCGTGAGCGAGAAGCTGACGATGAGCGATACGCCCACGGCGAACGCCATGGTGTAGCCGAAGCTCTTCAGGAAGCGCCCCGGGATGCCGCCGATGAACGCGACGGGGATGAACACGGCCATGAGCGACAGCGTGGTCGACATGACGGCGAGGCCGATTTCCTTGGTCGCCAGGATGGACGCGGGGAATGGCTTCATGCCCTTCTCGTCCACGAAGCGGACGATGTTCTCGAGCACGACGATCGCGTCGTCGATGACGATACCAACGGCGAGAGCGAGCGCGAGCAACGTGATGACGTTGAGCGTGTAGCCCTGCACGTACATCAAGCCGAACGTGCCGATGACGGAGACCGGAATAGCGACAGCAGCAATGATGGTGCTGCGCACGTTCGCCAGGAACAGGAGCACGACCAGCGCCGCGAGCACGGAGCCCGCGATGAGGTGCTCCGTCACGGCATGGACGCTCGTGCGGATGGTCTGCGAGTTGTCGCGGACCATGACGAGCTCCATCTCCGGCGGCAGCGACGCGCGGATGGCGTCGAGGCGCTTGTTGATGGCGTCGACGACCTCGATCGTGTTGGTCCCGCCCTGCTTGACCACGGACAGGACCACGACGTCCTGCCCTTCGAAGCGCGCGAGGCTCTCGATATCCTTCTGGCCGTCGACCACCTTCGCGACGTCGCCGATGCGCAATATTCGCCCATTTTGCGCGCGGATCACGACGCGCTCCACGGCGTCGATGGACGTGACGCGGCCCTCGATCTTGAGGTTCACGCTGCGCGGCCCGGTCTCCAGCGCGCCGCCTGGCGTCATCAGGTTCTGTGACTGTAGCGCGCGCATGACGTCCACGGACGTCAGGTTCTCGGCGCGCAGCGCGAGCGGATTCATCAGGATGTTGATCTGGCGATCTCGTCCACCGATGAGCGTCACGGAGCCAACGCCGTTGATCCGCTCCAGCTGGCGACGCACCTTCTTGTCGGCGGCCTCGGTGAGGTCGCGTACGTCCTGCGTCTTGTTCTTTCCGCGCACGCCGATCAAGAGGACGGGCGACGCGCTGGGATCGATCTTGGTGACGACCGGTGGATCGATGCCCTTCGGCAGATCCTGGGTGACCAGGTTGATCTTGTCGCGTACGTCGTTGACGGCGGTCTCGAGATCCTTCTCCAGCTTGAACGCGATGATGACCTGGGACACGCCCTCGCTGGAGGTGGACGTGAGCTCGTCGATGCCGGAGATGGTGTTGACTGCGCCTTCGACCTTGTCCGTGAGATCGAGCTCGACCTCTTCCGGCGACGCGCCATCAAGCCGCGTGGTGACGACGACGATCGGGATGTCGACGTTGGGGAACTGATCGACGCCGAGCCGCGAATACCCGACGATCCCGAGCACCAGGATCGCGAGGATGAGCACGGACGCGAACACCGGACGGCGAACGCAGATGTTGGCTAGCCATTGCATGGTTCACTCGACCTTGGCGCCGTTCGTGAGCCCGGCGAGGTTGCCGGACACCACCTTGTCGCCTGCCTTGAGACCGTTGTGCACCGTGAGCCGACCGTTCACCTCTGGACCGACCTGGAGCACGCGCTCTTGCAGGCGGCCGTCAGCGACGGCGTAGACACGCTTCTTGTCTTGACGCTCGAACACCGCGGAGAGCGGTATGGACGGGAGCTTCTCGATGCCGGTGGAGAGCGAGGCGTCGGCGAACATGCCGGGCCGGAGCAGCTTGTCGGGGTTCGGGACCACGGCCTCGCACACGAGGTCGCGCGTGGTCTCGCGCACGGCGGCGGACACGTAGCGAACGGTGCCGTGGAACGTCTTGTCCGGATACGCGGCGACGGCGAACGACACGTCCGCGCCGACCTTCACGTTCGCGATGTTTGCCTCCGGCACAGTGAGCTCCAGCCGGAGGTCTCCCGACTGCACCATGGAGAGGACCTTGGACGACGCCTGCACGTACTCGCCGACTTCGATGTAGCGCTCCGACACGACGCCCGTGAACGGCGCGCGGATCGCGCCGTCCCCCACGTTCTTGGCTGCGATGTTCTCGCGGGCCTCGGCGACCTCGCGGCTGATGGGCGCGGTCTTGCACTTCGCGGTGGTCTGGTCGTGCTCGGCGGCGCTGATGGCGCCCTTCTGATAGAGCTGCTCGAAGCGCGCGCAGTCGGCGATGTTGATGTCCTCTTGCGTCTTCGACGACCGCACTTGCACGCGCGCCTCTTGCAGCGACAGCGCGGCGCTGCTCGTGTCGAGCTGGGCGACGACCATGCCCTCCTTCACCTCGTCACCGCGTTCGACGAACGTACGCAGCACGCGCCCGGAGGCGTTGGCCGCGAGGTCCGTGTCCTTCCGGCCGCGCAACGATCCGGTCAGGCGAAGCGTGGTGGGCGCCTCGATCACGGTGACGTCCGCCGTGTCCACATGAACGGGGGCGGCAGCGGCGTCCTCCGCCTTGGCGGTGCCGACCGGCTTACAGCCGATGGGGAGCAGGGCCGCCGCAACGAGGACAGGGACGAGGACAGGGGCGAGAAGGAAGGTCGAGAGGGTGCGTTTGGCCGTATTCTTCATGGTTTCGCCGTGGTCTGCCAGCGTTCGCATGGTTGGATGCCAATCGCAACATTCAGTTGCGATCTTTGTGCTCAGCCGTGAAAACAAGCGGCAATCAGAACCAGACGTCCCAGATTCCCGGCTCGGTCTCGAGGGCGTGGCAGGTCGCGCTGACGCGATCGCCGTCACCCTCGAAGGGCTGGATCTGGTGCAGGCTGTAGCTGTCGATCACGACGAGATCGCTCGGTGAGTACGCGAGCGTGGCGTGCGGACGAGCGAGCATGGCCGGCGTGGTCTCGTCAGAGCCATCCCACAAGACGTCCCACACGCGAAGCCCGCCGCTCTTCGCGGGTGGCTGCAGCATGAGGATGATCGAGATGGCGCGCTTCCGGGCGCGGAGCTGCGACCGCGTGAGCCCCTCGGTATCGAAGTGGACGTCGCCGCCCTTTTCCGCGCAGAAGCCGTTCGCAGGGAACACGTGGACACCCGCGCCGCAGTAGCTCTCGCGCTTGCGCGGCTTCGCGTCAGGGCCGAGCAGCTTGCCGGTGAGCTCCATCATGTGACGTTGAAGGCCGGGGCAGTTGCGCTCGACGATCTCGTCGGAGGCCGCGGCGCGCTCGAAATATAGGTCCGCCAGGTCCTGTTCGAGATGCGTGTACCATGCACGTCCGAGCGTGAACTGAAGGCCGTCGAAGTTGTTCGTCCACGAAGGCTTGCCGCGATAGACCCCCGCGACGTACGCGGCACGCTGCTCTTCGGTGATCGCACCGGGCACGCGCACGAGCACGCCGTCGCGGAGCACCGTCAGTACCGGTGTCGTGACGAGCGCCGCGAAGCTGGTGTCGATCACGCGCGCTCGAGACATCACGCGCGCCTCCCCCTCATTTCCTGCCCGCTGTTCCTGGAGCTCAGATCGCGGAGAGGCGGGTCATGAGGCGACCGCAGAGGTCCGACTGCGCGGAGCGCTCGCGCTCGAGCTGGAGGCCTTCCTTGAAGATCGCGCTGGCGCTCGCCTCGTTGCCGAGGACGACGTGGCTGATGCCGAGCATCTCGTAGTCCTCGGGATCGTTGTAGCGCGAGACCAGATCCGTGAGCGGGCCGAGCGTGGCGCGGATCGCGGGGATGAGCGACTCGGGCTGCTTGCCGTGGCGCTTGGTCAGGACCAGGAGCTTGAGTGCCTGCCGCTGGTTCTCCGGCGCGAGCTCGACGAACCCGGGGTTCGAGAAGAGCGCCTGGTAGCCCGCGTGCGCGCCATCAGCATCGTTGGCGCGAGCCATGGTGACGATGCGTTTGACCTCGGTGACCATCTCCTCTTTCGTCATGCATCTGGTCATACCAGGTTTTTCCCGTTTTTCAGAGGTGCCGCGGTCGTCTACAATGCAGAGATAATGGACCGCCGTGCAACCCGGGTTCTCGGCGCAGGATTTGCCGCCCTCGCGTCTCTCATGGCGGGCTGTGGAAGCTCGAGCGACACGGCGCCAGGTGCGACCGACGCTGGGAACGATCCCGCCGGCTCCGATGGAACGCAGGACGGCGGGAGCACGAGCGATGCCGGAAAGAAAACTGCGGACGCTGGCGGCGACGCGAATCCGAATTTCGGCGACGCGGGCCCGAGCTTCTGCGCCGCGCTCGCGACGAAGCCCGCGTTCTGCGAGGACTTCGATCACCCGAGCGCGCTCGCCGACTGGGACGCAGTTGTAGCGGTCGCGCCAGGAACGGCCTCACTGAGCGGCGCGGAGTACACGAGCGGCCCCGCGTCCGCGCTCATCGCGACGAGCATGGCGGCAGCAGGCGCATACAGCTCCGTGCTGCTTCGCAAGACGGCCACACTCGCAGCGAACGTGAACCGCGCGCGCCTCTCGTTCTCTTACTTCCCGACAGCAGACGTCCCGATGTCCGGTTCGTTCGGCATCGCCACGCTCGACATCAGCAGCGCGCACCTCTTCACGCTCTACCTGCGCGATCCCTCCGCGACCCCGGGCCCCGCGCTGGTGGAGGCCGTCGCCACCGATACTCGCTTCGCGCTCACGAACGCGACGCTACCGCTCAATCAGTGGACGCGCATCGTGCTCGACGTGGACGTCATGAACGGCAAGGCGAACGTGACCTTCGGAGCCATCAAGGTCCTCGTGGACGCAGCGATAAGCAACGGAACGAGCAAGGAGCCGACCATCCGCGTCGGCTCTCTGGCCCAGGGCCCCGTGATGGGATCCCTACCCGCGACCGACGCATACATAGACGACGTCACCCTCGAAACCGAGTGACCCCCGCTCTAGCCCGGCGCCGCTACTTCGGCAGGAGCTCGGGGAACACCTTCGAGACCTTCGAGAGCAGGTATTCGCCGTACGTGCCTCCGAAGTCGAACACACTAGCGCCGTCCCAGCGTGCGCGGCGCTGGCGTTCGGCGTCGTCCGCGCTCGGCACCACGATGGGGTGAATGCGGGCGTCCCAGCCCGGATCGAAGAAGAACGGAAACGAGATACGGTCGCGGGTCGCGCTGCTCCGCACGAGATGCGGCGTGGAGCGGTAGAGCCCGCCCGTCATGCGCTCCAGCATGTCTCCGATGTTGCAGATGAACGTGCCCGGGATCGGCGGCGCGCTCACCCACCCGCGCTCGGTGTGTACCTCCAGACCGCCCACGTCGTCCTGGATGAGGATCGTCAGAAGGCCGTAGTCGGTGTGCTCGCCCACACCCCAGCGGGGCGCCGCGGCGTCGCTCGCGCCGCTCGGGATAGGGTCCTTCGGATAGTGGAATATGCGAAACAGCGTAGTTGGCTCACGCGTATACCGACTATCGAGATAGTCCGCGGGCAGGTCCAGGCTCGTCGCGACGTGCCCCGCCAGCGTGTGTCCCAGCGCCGTCAGCGCGCGCATCGTGTCGAGCACTGCCCTACGGAAGCCGGGGAGCGCGGCCTCATCCATGAACAGGTCGCGCCGTGCAGGGGGCGTCCTTCACGTCGATGCAGCATGCATGGATCTGCGCGGCGATCTCTGCAGGCGAAGCGAGCAGGTCGACGATCGGTAGCGTCACCTCGTGGTCCAGGGCACCTGGTCGATTTGCGCGACGCAGGTCGAGCATTCGAAGGATGGAGCGGCGAGAGCTCCAACGGCAGTCATTGGCACGAACCGCATTTTTCCATGCGCTCTACACGCATCAGGAACCACCATCAGTCAACCTCGTCGTCTTCCTCGAGATCATCGAGGAGCTCGGAATCCACTACCTTCTTGGCGGCGAGCAGGGCGGGGAAGGCCTTCGTGATGGTCTGTTTTCGATCGCTGCACCCCCAAAAGGTGATCACCTTCAAGGCCTTCATGGTCGCCATGAAGCGGACGTCGCCGAGGTTTGCGCAGAAGTCGAAGCTCACCTCGGAGAGCTTCTTCAGCCCCTTGATCGCCGACACATCCACGAGGCCGTTCATCCCTTTGACGGTGAGCTTCTCCAGGTTCGTGAGCGCCTCGACGCCCTTCAGGTTCGTGAGCCCGCCGCGCATCACGAAGAGGCGCCGCAGCGGAAGCTTGGCGAGGAGCTTCCAGAACTTCGTGTCAGGAACCGGCCCTATCTGGAGCCCCTCCAGCTTGCGCAAGCCCGACACCACCGCGAGCTCCTTCGCGGACGCCACCTTCACGCGGAGGGATCGGATGTTCGGGACCTGTTCAGGCGCGAACGCCAGCTTGATGTCGTCGGCGAAGAGACGCTCCAGTCCGGGTAGCACGAGCGCCCTGGGGAGCGAGGCCGCGGCCGTTCCGCCCGAAAGGACGATCAGCGTACGCAAGCTGTCGGGCAGCGTCGACGGGAGCTTCGGTACGAGGTGCAACGGCACCGTCAGACACACGAGGCTCCGGAACTCGGAGAAGCTCTCGGGGAGCTCCTTCTTCGAACCGAGCGAGTCGAAGAACGAGAGCCGCTTGACCTTCGCTGGCTTGATGCCCCGTGGAAGGGCGCCCCACAAGAATGTGTTCTTCGGGTCCTCGAGATTGCGCGCGACGGCCTTCGACGGCACCATCGTGATCTCGCGCTCCTTCTCTCCGGGGAACCTGTCGAGGAAATCGGGCATCGCTGCAGACTACAACGTCAGGACAGGTTTTCCACGACCACTCGTCCCGCGAAAAGTCGTCAGTGCTAGAGCGGATCGCAGACGATGTTGTCGTAGTGGAGCGTGAACGGCGCGTTGGTGTTGGGGTAGAGCGTTCCGAAATGAATCGTGCGCGTCCCGGGGTTGGGCGTCGTGAGCGGAACTGTCGCAAGCACCGACCCGTTGCGCGAGGCAGTGGCCATGTGCGTCACCAGATTGACCGTGAGATCCATGCGCGTGAACTTGCTTCCCGGCGGACCGAATATTGCGCTCGCATTGTTGGTATCGCCGACGAGATCGATTCCGAGCTTCACGTTTTTGACCGCGTCGAGCTCTGCCCACACGATGGACCCGACGTTCGTCGCGGCGCCATCGAGCGCGATGTCGAACGCGCACGTGAAGCCGTTCGGAGCAGAAGGCAGCACGACGTTGCCGAAGGTCTTGCCCCCACCAGACGTCTTGGGGACCACCACCGCCAGAGAATTCGGGGCGCTCGTGTTCTTGGCGGCGTCGATCTTGATCGATTCTCCCGTGACCGCGGTCTCGACCTCGTTGAAGGTCGCCGTCAGTGCGAGCCCCTCGTCGAAGTCCGCACAGAACGCGTGCGTGCCCTGGCTGGCGCACCACGTGCCCGCGTCCGCGGGGGGAGCGTCCGTCAGCGCCCCTCCGTCGCCGCTGGTCGCGATGGGTCCACCGTCGCCAGCGTCGCCGCCGACTGCGTTGGGCGCTGCGTCACTGCCCGAGAATGCGCCGCACCCTGAAGCGACACAGAACCCAAGAGCGACGGAGATGCGCATCAACCCAAGCATAGCCACTCGCTCCGCAGGCGTCGACGCGCGTCACGCGAGGCCCAGGTCGCGCGCGATCTCGCTCAGGGCACGCGCCGAAGGCGGCGCCGCGTCCTCGGCAGTTCCATCGCCGCGTGCCCGCAGGTCCACGCGTAGGATTCGCTGAGGTGTGTCCGCGTTCACGGAATCGAGACGAATTCCCGGTTGAAACCAGACCTCCGCGAACAGGCCCGGCAACGCGCGACGCATCGACTCGAGCGTCGGCCCGTGATCGATGTGCCCGCGCTCCCAGCCGCGTCGCTCGAGGCCGAGCAGTCGCCCGCTCGAGAGCGAAACGCCCTCGAGCGATGGAATGCGACCGCCCGTGGCAACGACGTTCGTGTGCTCGCGACCGAGCTGGGGAAACGGCTGCAAGATCTCGTAGTCACCGAAGCGGTCGGCCCACGTCTTCAGAGTCTCCGCGCTCACGTCGAGCGGATGAACAATCGCCACACGCGCGTCGACAGCGAGCTCGACGGTGCGATCGTCTTCGCTCGCGAGCGTCGTGTCCTCCGTCACCCGAAACAGCGCGCCGTTGGCGGAGAATACCGCTGCAACAGGATCAGCACCGTGAGCAGTACCCACACGCCCTCGGTCGACGCATCCGAGCGGGTGGTTGCGCAGCCGCCGCTCTTCGCGTCGCTCGGTGGTGGCGCGTCCCAGCTCTTCTGCGTGTCCGCGATGAAGGTCGCGAGGTCCGCGAGATCTGCGCGGCCGTCCCAGCCGTCCGTGTGGCAGTTCGGCCCGTCCGACACGACGCCCGCGATGCGCTCGACGCCATCGCCTTCGGTCACGAGCCCAGGCGCGCCCGAGTCGATGTCGCACGTCTGCTTTCCCGGCGCGCCGGAGTACACGAGCACGTCCGTCACCTTTGTGATCGGGTAGCTCACGGTGCGCTTTTTTCCCGCGCCGCTGCCCGCGGCCTCGTCCGAGACGCCGAAGCCGACGTGCCTGATGATCGTCTTTCCCACGTCCGCCTGCGAGAGTGGCGCGGTGCGAAGCGCGAGCGGCGCCACGTCCGTGACCGGCGTCTCGAGCTCGAGCAACGCAAAGTCGTAAGGCGCGCCCATGGCCGTGTACTTCGGATGCTGCACGGTCCTGGTGACGACGACCTTGCGCTCGGGCGCGCCAACATCGGCGCCGAAGCGCGCCGTGATCTTCGTGAAGTTGCAGTGCCCCGCGGTGAGCACCGCGCGCGGCCCGACGAGCGCGCCCGAGCAAAGCGTGAGCCCCACCGTGTCGCTCACGATCGCAACGACCGCAGGATCCCCGCTGTCATCCGCGCCGCCGATGATGGACGACGCAACGGTCCCCACACGCTCCGCGCCGCCATCCGAAGGACCGCAGGACGGAACGACGGCAAGCACGGTCACGAGCAAAGGAAGACGCATGGCAGAATGCAAACGACTACTCGCCCTCGTCCTTCGCGAGCGCCTTCCGGATCTCCTCGGCGTCAGCCTGATCTTTGAGACGCCCGTGCTGCTTCATTCGAAAGAGTCCTTCGAGTGAGATGACGTTGATGCCTTCGATCCGCCTTCGATACGGAAGGAGATCGCTCCACGTGAGCCCGGACGCCGAGTTCATGACGTCGATCGTGAACTCGTCGTTCACGCGGATGGCATACCGCTCCTCGTGCAATGTCTTGTCACCGATGAGCTCCTTCGTGGCGCCATCGGGGAGCTTCGAGAGTGCACGCACCCAACGTTCTGCATTGTCGATCGTCGGCTCCACGAGGATGTCGACGTCCTCCGTCAGCCGCACGATGCCCTGCAGCGCCAGCGCATACCCACCGATGAGGGCGTATTCGGTCCCCTCAGCCTCCAGCAGAGCGGCTACTCGGACGACGTCTTCGTACGTCGCTGCACGCGTTCGCGTATCCATCGATCTTGATCTCGGTTCGCGTCTTCTTGCGTTCGGTAGCGAAAGATTCCTTTTGGCGCGCCGCCACCGAGCCGGAGAGCGAGCGCGTCGAGGCCGGCGCGATCGCCCGTACCCTCCGTGCGCTTGCCGACCACCCGCGTTGCGCTGCCTTCGCTCATCTCCGCATAGTGTAGCCCAGGCGGGCCATTCCGCTGGCGTCGATGTGGCAGGATGCTATGGAAAGCCTGATTTTCATCCCTCGAACCGCTGTGAGCAAGACCATGACGACACCGCAGAATCTCCCTTCGATTGGCCACTGGATTGATGGCAAGACTGTGAACGGCGGCACGCGTTCGCAAGAGGTGTGGAACCCGGCGACGGGCGCGGCGGAGAAGAGCCTCCAGCTCGCAGACCGGGAGACCGTGAACATGGCGATCGCCTCCGCGGAGAAGGCGTACCCCGCGTGGCGCGCGACCGCGCCGCTGAAGCGCGCGCGCGTGATGAGCAACCTGAAGGTCCTGCTCGAGAAGAACGCGGAGAAGATCACGTCGCTGCTGACGGCCGAGCACGGCAAGGTCGCCGGCGACGCCATGGGTGAGCTCCAGCGCGGCATCGAGAACGTGGAGTACGCGTCCTACGTCACCGAGCTCCTGAAGGGCGAGTACGCGCGCAACGTCGGCCCCAACATCGATTCGTGGAGCGAGCTGCAACCACTCGGCGTCTGCGCGGGCATCACGCCGTTCAACTTCCCGGTCATGGTCCCGATGTGGATGTGGCCCATGGCTGTCGCTTGCGGCAACACGTTCGTGCTGAAGCCGTCGGAGCGCGATCCGTCCAGCGCTCTCCTGGTCTCGCAGCTCGCGCTGGAAGCTGGGCTTCCCCCGGGCGTCCTCAACGTGGTCAACGGCGACAAGGAGGCCGTGGACACGCTGCTCGACGACGCGCGCGTGCACGCGGTGAGCTTCGTCGGCTCCACGGCGATTGCAGAATACATCTATTCGCGCGGCTGCGCGAAGGGCAAGCGCGTCCAGGCGCTCGGCGGCGCGAAGAACCACGCAGTGGTCATGCCGGATGCGGACATCGAGAACGCGGTGACCGCGCTCATGGGCGCGGCGTACGGCTCGTGCGGCGAGCGCTGCATGGCGATCCCGATCGTCGTCTGCGTCGGCGACGCCACGGCTGACGCTGTGGTCGCCGGCCTCAAGACCGAGATCGCGAAGATGAAGGTCGGCCCCGGCACGGACGCCAAGAACGACATGGGCCCGCTGATCACCAAGCCGCACTTCGAAAAGGTCAGGGGCTACGTGGAGCAGGGCGTGAAAGAAGGCGCCACGCTCGTCGTCGATGGCCGCGGCGTGAAGGTCCCGGGCCACGAAAATGGCTACTTCATGGGCGCGTGTCTCTTCGACAACGTGAAGTCGAACATGGTCACGTACAAGGAAGAGATCTTCGGACCGGTGCTCGGCGTCATGCGCGTGAAGACGCTCGAAGAGGCCATGAAGCTCATCAACGATCACGAGTACGGCAACGGCACATGCATCTTCACGCGCGACGGTGAGGCCGCGCGCTACTTCTCCGATCACATCCTGGTCGGGATGGTGGGCGTCAACGTCCCCCTCCCCGTCCCGGTCGCGTACCACTCGTTCGGCGGCTGGAAGCGCTCGCTCTTCGGCGACCTGCACGCCTACGGCCCCGACGCGGTGCGCTTCTACACGAAGCGAAAGACCATCACGCAACGCTGGCCCTCCGCCGGCGTACGCGAAGGCGCGATGTTCAGCTTCCCGTCCACGAAGTAGCCGAGCGGCACGGGTTACAGCGCGGTGTGAATCCCGAGCGTCGCTCCGAGCGGCGCTTTCATCGCCGGGTTTTCGTCCAGAAAGAAGCTGCCTGAGGTCTGCACGGCGAGCGCCACGCGATCTGTGACCGAGACCTCGATGGAGGACTGCATGCCTATCGTCGGCGAGCCCTTGCTCGCTTGCCTGCCGCGAGAGTCGACATCGCGGTTCATGAACACGCCCGCGTTGGGTCCGAGGTAGACGGCCATCCTGCCGCCGGCGTCCTCGAAGAGCCGATAGCGAACGCCACCAGTGATCGCGCCGCCCGTCACCACGCTGGAACCACCGAACAGCAACGAGCCATCGAGGACGGGCTGCCAGCCAGGCGCCTTCGCGGGACGGAAGATGACCGACAGCCCCGTCGTCGGGTAGCCAACGCCACCCTCCTGGCTGTTCGGCGCATAGGTCGATGCGTCGTAGATGAGGCCAGCCGACAGGCCCACGCGGATCTGCGCGGGCGGGGTCGTGTCCTCTTCGATCCTGTCGGGTGGCTGCAACAGCGCGGGGTCCGTCGCCTCGACGCGCACCACGATCGGCTCTGTCGGCGGAGTCGGAGGCGGGGGCTCCGGCATGCTCGCGAGCTCCAGGCGAACGCGCACGATCTCCGCGGCGCGCATGGCTGCGATGTCCGACGCATCGACCGACGCCACCGTATCCGTGTGCGGCAGCTTGTCATCCTTGCGAACGAAGACATGAACGCTGTCGTCCACGCAGACCGCTGCGTCCGCGCCTGCGGCCACCTTCCCGAGATCGTCTCCGAAGCAGCCCGTCGGCAGCGGCCCGAACATGCTCACGCGAAAGCCCTTGAGGACGAGCTCTGCGCGCAGACGCTCGGTGACCTCCGTGCCAGCGGGTGACGACAGCACCACGTGCTTCACGTCTGCGCGCGCCTCACGCGACGCGACGAGCGCGGTGACCGCCACGAGCACGGCGACTCTTCGTTTCATCATGGCCGTCCTCCGAGAACGCGTGTCGCGAGCTCCGTGTGCGGGCCGCCGCGGTGGGTGTCAAGGTAGCGACGCGCAAGGCGCTGCGCGTCGTCGGGTTTGTCGAGCGCGATGGATGCCTCGAGCGCGCGGCCGAGCGCCTCTCGGGAGAGCGCGCCGTCCGGATTCTCCGCCAGGTAGATCGAGAACCAACCGAGGCCCTCTGCCTTCGCGTGCTCCACGTCGTAGGCGAGCGTCCCGAGCAAGAACGCGGCGGTGGCCGCGCGCGGATCGCCCTTGAATCTTCGGCGAAACACGAGCAGCGACGTCTTTGCCGTGACCGTGTCGCCCGAGGCGCGCGCGGTGTCCGCTGTGGTCCAGAGGGTCGCGGCGTCCATCGCTTCGAGAGGGGAGACGGGCGGCGGCGGGGTGGACGGTGCCGGATCGGTGGAGGTGGGGGGGAAGGGCGAGGTGGAGGGCGAGGTGAAGGGCGAGGTTGAGGTGGAGGGCGAGGGCGAGGGATCGGGGGAGGCGGGTGGCAGCTTTGTTTCGGGGCCGCTCGGTACGGCGTTCGGATTCGGCAGGAACGGCGCGGATTCCATGTTGCAGCCGACCGTCAGATCTTGTCCCGCGCCCACGCTCTGGGAGGTGCCGCAGCCGGTGACCGTGACCTGGCCTTCGGTCATATGGAGCGTGAGGGCGTCGTGGCGCGGATCCCAGGCGAGATCGAACGCAGTGCCCACCACGCGCACCTCGTACGGGCCGGCGTCGAACGCCCACTCGGTGTTTGCGCGATGCACGACGGAGGCCGCGAGACGACCGCGCTCGAGCAGCACCGTCGCGCCGTGCGATGTGGTTCGAAGCACGCGCGCCTCTGCCTTGGGCTCCAGTGACACGCGGCTGCCGTCCGAGAACGCCAGCGCCGTCGCACGACCGCTCTCCGACACGGGCGCGCCGAGCGCGGGCACTGTGGATGCGCCATCGGGATCGGTGCTCGCGTAGGTGAACGCGACGTCGGACGGACTCGTTGCGGCGCCCTCGGGCGTTGAACGGCGGAGCTGCGACAGACCCATGCCCAACGCGAACGCCGCAGCGACTCCGAGCGCACCGAGCGCACCGAGCATGACGGCGCGACGTGAGCGCGCGGCCTTCGGCGTCGGCAGCGCCTGTGCGCGACGCTCACGCAGGTCCACGACGCGAGGCACGGGGCCCGACACGCGCTCGCTGTCGAAGCGGAGGCCAATCTCGCGATCGAGCTCCTTTGCGATGTCGGCTCCGAGGCGGAGAAGTCCGGGGTGCTTCATGACTCCTCCTCGCCTTCGTCCTGCAGGTACTCGTGGAGGCTCGGACGCTTCGCGGCCAGCGCACGGAAGCGCCGCTCCGCGTCACGCAGACGCCGCTTCACCGTGGACATGGAGAGATCCATGGAGAGCGCGAGCGTCTCCAGCTCCAGGCCCTCGATGTAGCGAAGGCTGAACGCGACGCGCTCGTCGACGGGCATGCGCGCGAGCACGTCGAACGTATCGCGCAACGCATCCCTCGCGCCGTGCGAGACCTCGCGCGCTGTCATCTCGGGCACCACGTCGAACAGGGTCCAGCGACGACGCGCCTTCTTCTTCAGCCACTCGCGCGAGACGAGCACCGAGATGCCGCGCAGCCACGCGCCCAGGCGTGCCGCGGACTCGAGCTCACCCATGCGCGGATACGCGCGCAGGAAGGTCTCGTGGACCAGGTCCTCGATCTCCGCCTCCGGTCCGAGCAGCGCCGCGACCGTGCGCGCCACCGCGTGCTTGTGGCGCACGAAGATCTCCGACTGCGCCGCCGCATCGCCTTCCGCGCCCAGCTCTGCGAGCTCCGCGTCCGTCAGCTCACGACGCGCACGCGCGAAGACCTCGGAGGCCGAGACCTCCGACAGAATCGGCCGTTCGGCAGCGGATTTCGCGAATTGGTCGTGTGCAGTGTTCGCACACGACACATTCTCGCGATGTTCGAATTGCGTGAAGGGGAGGAGCGTCGCCACGATGAGGTTCCGGGTGAGTGGCCGGTGCCCCCACCCCATGGGTCAAGAATCGACTGCGCGTGTAGCACGCGCCTCGTGATGCGCGAGCTGACGCAAGCGCTGTTCCAGGGAAATTCAGCGGCAGTCTGCGCGGGCTGTCTCCGTCGAGAGACATCCTGGGGGCTCAGCCCACCGAGAAGAGCCCGTCGAGGATCGTCTCCAGCTGCGAATAACCGGTCTGCAGCAGGAAGGTTGGCGCACGGCCATAGCTCTTCGCGCCGACCAGGTGGAACCGCGACTCACCAGAGGCGAGATCCCGGGGAGCCACCTCTGGGACCGAGAGGCAGTCGGTGACGTTCGCGAGCGCGCCCGCGAGACGCATGGCCCCCTCGGTCGCAGGCGACACCTCGATGGCGAGCTCCGACAGCGGCGCGAGGTCAGGCCGGTACCCGAGCAGTGCGACCACGTGATCGACGTCGAGCGAGCGACCGCCACCGAGCGCGATCGTGAACGCAGAGCCGTGCGAGGCGACTGACTCGATGGAGGCCGCGCGCTCGATGCGGAGCCACGCGGGAGGCGCGGCGGCGAGCTCGTTCGCGTGTCTGACGATGCGATCGCGCTCGGGGAGCGGATCGGCTGCGATCTCCTCGAGCGGACGACGGTTGCGCGAGCGCACGGCCCAGGTGACGCGCGTGTCCGGCGCCTCACGCGCCACCGTGTCGAGCATCGAGAGCGCGTTCGCGGCGGAGTGTCCGTGCCCCACGAGCAGCACGCGCGTGTTCGCGAGCGAGCGAGCGCGGGCATGAAGCTCTCCGAGGTGACGGATGGCGCGACCTGCGAGCGCATCAGCGCCGCGCGCCACGAGCGGAACGGGCGTGTCGTAAACGCCGCTCGCGTCGAGCACCGCGTCCGCTTCGAACGTGACGTCTCCCGCGGGCGTGGAAGCGAGCACCGTGAATGGAAGCTCCGCGCGCACGGGGTGCCCGGCAAGCTCACCGCGCGCCAGATTGCCACGCGTGACCGCGCGCACCGCATGCCTGCATTTCACGTGCGGCGCGAGCGCAGGAGCACGAGCGAGCTCCGACAGCACGTCCGCGAGCTCCGGCCCGGTGAGCAGCGCATCCACCCGACGGCCGCCAGCGTGCGTCGCTGCCTCGAGCAACGCCCTCGGCAGGTTCATGGAGAGCGGAGAAAAGAAGCGCGTCGGGCCCCAGCGCCGGAGCGAGTCCCCCGGCGCGTCGCCCTTCTCGAGCACGAGCGGTGTATGCCCGCGCGCGAGGCAGCCATGCGCAGCTGCGATGCCGGTTGGGCCAGCGCCGATGATCGCGACCGTCTTCACGCGCTCACTTCTTGCGGGACAGCGTGTTCTGCGACTGCGCCCAGTGCGCGAGCGTGCCACCGCCGCGGATCACCGCCGCGACGTTGACGATCTCGGCCATCTCCTCCGGCGTGATGCCCGCGTCCGTGCAAGCGGAGGTGTACGCGTCGATGCAGTACGGCTCCTGGATCGCATACGCGACCGCGAGCGCGGCCAGCTTCTTCGTCTTGCCATCGACGGCGCCGGGCTCCATCGTGGTCGTGTACCACTTGAGAAACGTGTCCCACTGCGCGGGCGCGCTCTTCTTGATGTCACCGAAACGCGCGAGATCTTCCGACAGGTAGTAGCCAGCCATATGAGCCTCCGGGTGTGAGAACGGCGGAAGGCTACGTCAGGCCCGCGAGCATGACAACGCACGAAGGCAGTCGATTCAGCACGCGACGAAGCCTGGAGCGGCCGGGTGGCGCGGGTCGATCGGGCGCAGATCGCAGCCAAACTCCTCCGCCGCGCTGATCTCCAGCGGCCCGTAGGCGAGCTCGACGGGGCGCGTGAACGGCGACCCCTCCTGCGGCGGGTAGACCCAGTGCTTCGCGCCCACCTGCGTGTGGCAACAGAAGACTGCGCGGCCGCGACCACCCTGCGGCGTGTGCGCCCAGCCGACGCGCTGCGCGAGACCCGGCACCTCGTCGAAGCGCGCGCGCGATACGCCGGTCTCTCGCCGAAGATCGATCCCAACGTGGTCCAGCATGGGTTTTTGCAGCGGGTTCTCTGCCTTCGGCAGCGTGTCCTCCTCCGCCACGTCGATGGAGGAGAAGATCATGTTGATGCCGCCGGCGAACGGATACTTCACGTAGCCGGTGCGCGCGTTCTCGGCATGCGTCCCCAGCGCCACGATCGCTTCGTGCGGCAGCTGCGCCGTGTCGTCCACCTTGATGTGAAGGTGCAGCGACTCGGCGAGGCGCACCGCGCCGAAGAACGGGAACGCAGGTCCCAGTAGCCGCAGCACCTCCAGAGACTCCGCCGTCGAGATCAGGCGGAGATCGCGGAACCTCGAGAGCACCTCGCGAAATCGCGCCGCATCCAGGTGCTCCGGCGCCCATGCGGGAGCATCCTGCGCAACGGACGACGCGCTCTTCGTGGTCGCACGAAGCGGCCGCGCGCGCTCCGACGGTGGGAGGCTCGCGAGGCCCGTGGTCCACACGCCCGTGCGCAGCGGCGACACGAACACGTCCGCGATACCGAGCGACTCCATCTTCTTCGCGAACGCCTCGTGTCCGTATTCGACGCGGCGAATCTCGAGCGCGGGAGCACCGGCCTTTGCCAGCGTGATCATCGCGTAGTGCACGGCGGGATCGCCGTCGTGATCGGGCTTTCCGACGGCGCCGCAGTTCACGGCGAAGCGTCCACCGCGCAGCTCGCGGATCCACGGCAGGCCGGAGTGCGTGCACACGAAGCCGCGCACGTCGTGCTCGTCGAGCCACGCGAGCAGCCGGAGATCGTCGAGCTCCATCTCGTAGAGGAACTCGTTCGTGTTGCCGGGGCTGCCGTGGCAGAGCAGCACGCGCCCGCCGGCGAGCTCGACGATCGCGTGGTCGGGCCACGTCCCGAGCCACGCCTTCGACGCGGGTGACAGCGCCTCCGTCGCGTGACGGAACGCCTCGCAGCTCACCTCTTCGTCCTCCTTCGACGCGTAGCCGCACCCGCAAGAGTCCGACCCGAGCGCCGCCTGCTGCTCGTGGTTGCCCGCCACCAGCACCGGGAAGTGCGCGCGCATCATCGCCACGACCTCCTCGCTGTGCGCGGAGCAACCGATCGCGTCGCCGAGGAACGCACGCAGCTCTGCGCCTGCGCGCGTCGCGTCGTCGAGGCACGCTGCGAGCGCTTCGATGTTCCCGTACGAACCGCCCAGGGCGGCGAGCTTGTGAGGAAGGGGTGTGGACATGCTGGACGGATAGTATGACGAATGGAAGAATGCGCGGCGATGCCTAAATCGTACGTACGACGCGCCTACCGCGTGGCGGGCTTCGGGGGCCTCACCGTCTTCGCGGGCGCAGGCATCGTGCTGGACATGTACGTCGACGACGACTCCGTGCACCGCCCGAAGATCCGCGACAAGTTCACCAGTTCGTGGTCGAGCGGGCTGCTCAAGCTGTTCGACGTGAAGACGGTCGTCGGGGGCGAGCCCGGTATCCGCGGCGTCGGCCGCGACCGCGGACGCATCGTCGTCTCGAACCACAGGTCCATCATCGACATCGGCGTCATGCTGGAGCTCTTCGGCGGCGCGGTCCTCTCCCGCGGGGACCTCGCGAACTGGCCCATCATCGGCCCCGCCGCGAAGGCTGCGGGCACGATCTTCGTGGACCGCAGCAGCAAGTCGAGCGGCGCCAGCGCGATCCGCCAGATGGTGGAGCGGCTCGACGCGCACGACACCATCTGCCTCTTCCCCGAAGGCACCACGTACGAGGACGACGAGGTGCACACGTTCAAGCTCGGCGCGTTCGTCGCCGCCAAGCGCGGCAACGTCCCCGTGATCCCGGTGGGCCTCGCCTACCCGCTCGACTCCGGCGCGGCGTTCGGCGGAGAGACGTTGATGCAGCACCTTGGCCGCCTCGCAGACTCGAAGAGCACGCGCGTGTGGGTCGAGATCGGCGAGCCCATGGAGCTAGGCGAAGGCGAGGACGCGCGCGTGTTCGCGGAGCGCTGCCGCCAAGAGGTCGTGCGCCTCGTCGCGATCGGCAGGGAAAAAGAGCAACGTACGCGCAAGTAGGTATCATCTCCCGATGGCCCTCGTGCTCACGCTGCGAAAGCTCCCGACACCGGACTTCACGAGGCTCACGCCGGCGCAGGAGCATCAGTTCAAGTCCCTCATCGACAACGTCGGCAACGAGATCGGCATCTTGAACCGCATCGGCTTCTATTCCGTGCATGATGCAACCGGGAAGCACGTCTACGACATGCACCTGATGTACGACGACGGCCAGATCTTCGAGGCAGGCAAGGCGACGTGCGTGGGCGGCTTCACGCAGGGCGATGCAGAGTGCGGTGATCCGGAGCTCTCGGAAGCACTCGAGCTCGCGCTCACGCGGTTTCAGCGGGAGGCGACGGCGCCAACGACGAAGCAGAAGCGCAAGAAATGAACTGGTATCGTCGAGGGATGATCCGTCGCGCTCTGGTCGTTTCGCCCTGGGTTTTCTCGCTGTGCGTCGCGTGTGGTCCACCGGCGAGCAGCGCGCCCGTCACACCAGCGCCCCTCAGTGTGACGGTCGAGCCGCCGCCAGCGGCCACGGCGCCGCCAGCGCCATCGGAGGCCGCGGGACTCACACCGATCGCGCCGCTGCCCAGCACGTGCGAGCTGACCGGAGACACCGCTGGGCTCGAGCTCGCCGCGAGCGCGGATGGTCCGGCGCTCGTCACGAGCAGCGGCGGCAACGCGAGGCTTCAGCTCAGCGCGAAGGGCGACGCGTTCGTGGAGACCACTGCCACAGGCGTCACGCTGCACGGCGTGCTTCCGAAGAAGCGGGTCGTGCTGCACGGGGCACGATGGATCTCGTTTGGAGGCGTATTTTTCCCTGGATCGGGCCCGCTCGGCGTGGACGACGTGCATGACGGCAAGATCGTCCTCGCTGCGCCCGACGTGCCTGGCTTCACGCTCGCGCCAGGCAATCGCACGACCGAGGTGAGCTGCGCGGACGTGGCGCTCGCGTATCCGGCAGACGCGGGCGAGCTGCGCATAGCGCCACTGCCCTTCCAGGCGGGTGCTCCGCCGAAGGATCTGGTGCTGAGGGCGAAGAAGTCGATCTCGATCTCCGCGGAGCCGACCGGCGCACCCGCAGGAGCGTTCGACGCGAGCGATGAGCAGAGGCTGGTCGTGGTGCTGGAGCAGCGCGGAGGCAAGTCGCGCATCCGGCTCGGCCATGTGGCTGGCTGGATCGACACCGCCATGCTGGTGAAGAACGATCCGCGCGCCGCACGTCAGGCTGCCCTGCGCGAGGCCGCCGAGTTCGGGATGATCGGCCTCAAGGGCGACGGCGATCCCTACGAGGGCTGGAAGACACCGAAGACCAGCGCGCAGCCGGCTGACGGCGCCGCGACGGTCCTCACGTGTCGCGGTGAAGCGCGACTGCTCGCGGAGATCACGGCGTCGCCGCAGGCGCGCTACCTGATCGGCAGCATCCCCGCGGAGACCTCCGTGCGCATCGAGCAGAAGAGCGAGGACATCTCCTACGTCACGGTCGACGGATCTCTGGCGTCCAGCGGCGTGCGCCTCGCGGTGCCGAACCGCGATCTGGTGAGCTGCGGACCCGCGAGGACCCCGGCTCGCAAGCGCTCGGCCGCGGCACCTGGCGGCGCGCCACCCGAGGAGACCAAGGATGCGATCGAGGCGCTCGACTCCGGCGTCGGCACGTTCGGAATCCTCGGCGGCGTGAGCAACGGTGGACCGCTGCCAACCGGTGGGCCTGGCGGGCCAGCGGTCCCGAACAGGCGCGTCGCGTCGCCCTCGCTGCGACAAGGCGCCACGCAAGTGAATGGTCGGCTTCCACCCGAGGTCATCCAGCGCATCGTGCGTCAGAACTTCGGTCGCTTCCGCCTCTGCTACGAGAACGGGCTGCGCAGCAATCCCGGCTTGCAGGGTCGCGTCATCGTGAAGTTCGTGATCGACCATAACGGAGACGTCTCCACCACCGCGGACGGCGGCTCCGACCTTCCCGATCAAAACGTGGTGAGCTGCGTCCGCCGCGGCTTCGGCAATCTCAAATTCCCGCAGCCAGAGAGCGGCATCGTCACGGTGGTCTACCCGATCATCTTCGCGCCACCGTGAACATGTGCACTCTACATCTATGAAGGATCTGCGACGCGTCCCATGAAGAGCACCGCGCCCGAGCTCTTGTTCACCACGAAGAAGAGGAACGGGTGATCGGCCTTGAACGGCACGGCCTTCGGCGGCATGCCTCCGCCCTCTGCCATGACGACGGCGGTCGCAGCCGCGGCCTCGGTCCCCTTCTCGTCGACCTTCACGAATGCCTTGTGGAAGATTTCCGCGATGTAGAGGCGATTGCGCGGGTTCGGCGGGATGCCGATGCCCGTGAAATCAGCCTTCTCCACGTCGAACGAGAGCGGCATGCCCATCGCCTTCAGCGGCTCGGCGAGCGTGACAGGCGGTCCGGGCTCGATCTTGAATGACGGCAGCGCGATGTCGACCTGCGATAGCTGCGCGGTCGCGAGCGCCTTCTGCCAATCATCCATCTTTGCGCCGGTGAGCTTTGCCTCGAGCGCGGAGATTCCGTCGGCCGCATCCGGCAATGCGATCAGCATCGCGGTGTCGGCGTCCTTGTACGGCAACGAGAGGATCTTCGCAGAATCCGCCTGCAGCATCGCGCAAGCTTTGCCGAGGTGCATCGTGGGCACCTTCTTCTCCGCGCCGCCGGCGACCTTGAACGCCTCCGGGTAGGTCGCCTCTTTCTTGAACGGCGTCTGCCAGTCCGCGAGGAAGTAGATCGCGTTGACGAGGACCATGCGCGTGTCCTCCGTGAGCGACCTCGGCGGGAGGAGATCCTTGATGCGATGCTCCGTCTTCTCTTCCACCCACGCGTTGATGTGCAGACGCGACGCGTCCGCCGCCCCCTTGAAGTCCGCGGGCTCGAGCGGGGCACCGAACGTCGCCTTCGTGGTGTCCAGGAACGGCCGCTGGAACGTGAACGACTTCTCGCCGAAGAGCCGGTTTGCGATGGTCAGCGTGAGCGGGCGACCCGGCGAAGTGAGCGCCATGGACAGCTTCCCGAGCGCGGCGGCATCACCGTCACCCGAAAAATGAAGCACAGTTCGCATCTCCTTCTCCGTGTCGCCCCTGGCGCCGACCCACGTCATGGCGAGCGCAGTCGTGATGCTCAACGGCGACATGGCCAGGTTGCCCTGCTTCTTCGCGAGGTTTCCGTAGAGCGCGAGCCCGAACGTGTTGCTGCTCGCGGCGGCACGCGCGGCGTCGGACTTCTCGGGCATGGGCACGTTCGGCATGGGCTCCTTTTTCCCCGCAGGGTCGGGCGAGCTCACGACGCCGGTCGTTCCCGCGCTGGAGCTCGGCGCCGCCTTTATTTCGGCAGCGGGCTTGTCGCAAGCAGCAACAACAAGCACCGAAAGGAGAGCGACGGTGAGCGTTTTCATCAGAAGCCATGGTAGGCGCGATCAAAGCGCGCGTGAGCGGACATTTGGGGTGTATGAGCCGGGGAACAAGGCGGTTTTTCGTTGCGATTGCGGTCGCCGCGGCTCCGCTCGCCGCGGTCATGGCGTGCGGTAGCTCGGGTTCCTCGAATGGGACATTCGCACCGGCGCAGCAACATCCCGATGGCGGCGCTACGACAAGCACCAAGGACGGCAGTGGCGGGCCGACGGGGCTCGACGGCTCCCAGGCGCGCGCTGCTTGCCCCGCGCAACCTTACGCGAAGCTGATGGAGAACCTGGTCTACGACGTCGCGAAACACATGCACGATGCAGGCACCGGCTCGCTGCCCGCCGTCAACCTTCCGTCCGCTGCGGACCGCGACAAGTTCGCCGCGCAGGTGCTCGTGGCGCTCAAGTTCGACGGCAACGACCCCTGCCCGCTTCCGCCTTCGTACATAGTCATGTCCCTGGTCGACGGCCCGGACGATGTGCGCGTCGTCGGCGAGCTGGACAAGTACGGGACCGCGAAGCCGTCGCTCTACTGGGGAGCCTACGCCGCGCGCAAGTCCGGCCCCGGAACGCGACAGCTCGCGATCGAGTCGGCGCATCCGGTGGCGGACCCCGATACGGACGTGGAGTCCGCGCGCGTGTTCACGGCGACGCGTTCGGAGTGGTACCTGATCGCGGGCGCGCACCGATGCGCGAACCCCACGGTCTCCGGCTGCGACGGGACCACCGCCGTGTGCTCGCCCGGGAAGCAGAGCCCGTACAAGGAGTCGGACGCGGCGCACTCGTCGAAGACGCCCTTCCACGGTGTGCACCTCGCCGTCTCGGCGGCCACCACCGCGCCCTTCCTGCAGCTGCACAGCAACGGCGAGACGTGCCCCACTGCGCTCCTCAGCGACAGTTCGGGAACGTTCCCCACGTCCGGCCCGGTGTTCACGTTCGGCAAGGCAATGGAAGCAGCGGGCATCACCGTGGGCCGCTGCGGCGCCGGTTTTCCGACAGGCGCGTGCAGCCTGTGCGGCACGGAGAACGTGCAGGCGCGCGCCAACGCGGGCTCGTCCGATGCATGTACCATGCAAGGAAACACGTACGGTCGCTTCATCCACCTCGAGCAACAGCAGTCGCTCGCTACCAGCGCGGGCGACGCGCCGCTCATCAAGGCCATCAACGCGGCGTTCCCACCGCGCTGACGCGCTCGTCCCCGCTACTTGGGCAGCGCGTCAATCCAGTCGGCCAGAAGCTGCGTCCCTACGTCGTCGACCTTGTGGCTGACCAGCGGCGGCATCTGGTACTTGCCGCGCAGGTGCGAGACGAGCCAGATCACGCTCTTGTCGTGCGCGCCCGGCGTCACGCGGAAGTCGCCCGGGAACTGCTGCACGACGGACGCAGTGGTAGGAAGTTGCTTCAGCGTCGCCTTGTAGAGATCCGTCGCGGTAGCTGCGATGGGCGGGCCGCCGCCCGGAGGCATGAGCTCGTCGGCGCGCAGGCGCAACACCAGCTTCGTCTCCTCACCTAGACCGCGCGTGGAATGACACGGCATGCCGCAGTTGGCGTGCAGGTACCCCATCGCGAGCGCTGCCTTGCCCGTGGCGTCCTCGGGGAGCGTCGCCGTGGTCACAGCGGGCGGGTTCGTGAGCAGGTTCTTTTGCGCGAGCACAGTGAGCGTCGCCCCCTCTGCGGTGGGGAGCGAGAGCGCGGCCGCCTCCACGCCAAGCACCTTGTCGGAGCCGCCGTGATGACACTTGTCGCAGTCCTTCTGCGTGGGGATCTCGTAGCCGCTGGGCAGGAACGTGCCCTTCGGCGCGGAGGTGCTCAGCGTCGCCGTCTTGCCGTCGGCGTCCCAGATGTACGTGCCGAGCTCCCACGTCGTGTCATTGCGCTTCCACAGGATGCGCGTCTCGACCAGCGCGCCGTCGAACTTGAACTCCTTCCAGAGCTTCGTATCAACCGGGAATTTCCAGGCATCCATGCTGGACGTGTCGATCTGCCCACCGGTCGGCAAGAGCAGGTAGCGGTGCTTCTCTGCGCCGTCGCTCCACAGCGTGACGCCCGGCGTGTAGGGCATCACGCGCGAGACGTACTGCGCCGGATCGTGGTTCGCGTAGAGACCCGTGCAGAATACATCTGTCGGAAGTCCGGTGTCCGGGATGACGCACGAGCTATCGATCCCGGTGTCCGGCCCTGCGCTCTTGGTGGAGCACGCCGCGAGCTCGCACATGCCGAGCGGCATGATGGAGCAGACGGTGCAGAGGCTGAATAAAAATAGCCCGCGGGTGCCGTGGCTGGTCATGCGAGTGCTTCCTTGCGGACGTTCCGCGTTTCCATGATGATGAGAATGACGAGGACCACGCCAAGGACCGCGGAAGAGCCGACGGTGCCAAGCCCCAGGCCGCCCTTGTCGTGACCCTTCGTGAGCACGTCGCCCATGGTCGCGCCGAACGGCCGCGTCAGCACGAACGCGGCCCAGAACAGCGGCACGCGCGAGATCTTTGTCTTCAGCGTGAGCACGATGATGAGCAGGATGAGCGTACCCACGAGCGCTGCTCCACCGCCGAAGCCAAGTCCGGAGCTGTCCGCAAGAAAATCGCCGAACGCCGTTCCGAGCGTGTTGGAGACGAGGATCGCAGCCCAGTAGAAGACCTCGCCGCGGCGGGTCGCGATCTTGTCGACGGCGAGCGTGCCTTCCATCGATCGCCAGACGAAAAGGACGGTGCACAAGAGCGCGATGAGCAGCGCGCTTCCCTTCACGTAGCCGAGCCCCATCGACCGATCCATGAAGTCCGACATGGTGGTGCCCGCGGTGCTCGTGGACAGGATGACGAGCCAGTACACGCCTGGGTGATACGTCTTCGTGATGAGCTGCACGGCGAGCGTGACGACGAAGAAGCTGAGGAGGATGACCGTGCTGACGCCATAGCCAACGCTCATGGTCATGGACAAGAGGTCGCCCGCGGTCTCGCCGAGCGTGGTGGCGCAGATCTTCATGATCCAGAACATGAGAGCGACGGCGGGGATCTTCTTCATGGTCACGACGCTGTAGCGCGCCAACCGCTCGCTTCAGTCGTTCTTCGCGCCGGCAGCGATCCAGCTGTGCACCATGTCGAGCTGTTCGGCCGTGAGCGGATCGCCGCCGAGCGGCATGTGACCGCCGCACGGAGGGTTTGCGGTCATCTTCTGGTAGAACAGGCTGTTCTCCGGATCGCCGGGAGTCACGAGCGGCTTGCCGCCACACTTGCTGGACGCAGACGCCTTGCCTACGAGCGACGCATACGCAGCCGCCTGGTCCGCGCCCATGGACAGCTTGCCGTTACCGACGTCGTTCGCCGGATTGCTGTGGCACTGGTTGCACTGCGCCTTGGTCGTGGGCGGAAAGATGAGCGGGTAGATCTGCGTCAGCGTGGCCGCCGGCGGGCCCGATGAGCTCGACGAGCAGCCTGGCGCGACCGCGAACGTGAGCGCGCAGAAGGCGAGGGCGCGCAGGCCGTTCTTCACTCGCACTTGAAGGGTCCGTTCATGACGGGCGCGAGAGTGTGGAGATAGGTCGCGATGTCGGTCATGTCACCGTCGGTCATCTTGCCCAGGTAGTCGGCCTGTCCTGGGTGCGTGCTGCACAGCGTGCGACCGGTGCCCTTCTCGGTGTCCGTCTTCAGCGAGGCAACGATGTCTGCGATGCTCCACGCGCCGATGCCCGTGGTCATGTCCGGCGTGATGTTGACGGAGGTGTTCTCCTTTGCGCCGCGGATGAACGTGTACTTCTTGCCGCCGGCGAACGCCTTGGTGAGATCCGGCACGTCGGCGCCGAGCTGCGGCGTGTGGCAGTTGAGGCACGCCACGGTCGCAAGGTAGCGACCGCGCTCCGCCGCCGCGAAGCCGGGGTCGCTCGCGGGCAGCGTGGTGTGCGGGATCTTCGTCCCGTCGACGGGCGGCGCGGACGGATTCTGATCCGAGTACGGATAGTCCGCCGCGACGACGTTCGGGTTCGGGGCGACGCTGCGCAGGTACTGGATGATCGAGTCGACGTCCGTGCGCGTGAGCAGGTTGTACTCGGGGTACGGCATGATCGGGTAGAGCGAAACGTGCTCATCGTCCACTCCCTGGGTGAGCGCGGTGCGAATCTGCTCGTCCGACCATGTGAAGAGCCCCTCCGGATTGTGCGACGTGAGGTTCTCCGCGTTGACCGTGACGATGGTGCCGTCCTTGTCCGTGAAGTCGTACGAGCGGCTACCCGCGAGGTACAACGTCATGTCGGGCTTGCCGTCCTTGCCGTTCGGCGTGTGGCAGACGCCACACACCAGCACGTGATCGACGAGATACTGGCCGCGCTCGATCGTGCCAGTAGTCGCGGTGGGCACGCGTCCCGAGTCCGGAGGCCCTGCGTCTGCCTGCGCGTTCGCGCCGCTGGAGCTAGAGCTACACGCGGCGGCCGCGCCCGACAGCGCGAGGGCCACGATCAGCGCGCCGGTGATATGCTTGGTGAGCATGCTCAGTACCCCTGCCCCATCGCGCAAAACTCCGCGGCAAAGGTGCCGCTGATCTCGCTGCCGTCAGCGTACTTCGCGGCGAATGTCCCCGCCACGGGCCCGGCCTTCATCGCCTTGGTGAACGTGATGCTGCCGGAGTCGGCCCCGACCTCGTTCGCGGAGGACTTGCCTCCCGAAGCGTAGTTCACCTCGCCCGGCGGAACGGGGTACGTGGAGACCGTGGGATCACCCTTGACGATGAGCTCCACTACCTGCGAACCGGCCGCCGCGGAGCCGAGCCACCGCGATGTCTGGAGCATCGTGCACGTGATCGGCGCGCTGCTCATGTAGATGAGCGTCTCGCCGCTGTTCGAGATGACGAGCGACGACACGGTGGGCTGCGTCGCGCCGAGCATTCCGAGCGTACCCGTGATGCTGGTGCCCCCACCTCCGCCGCCGCCATCGGTCGCACCACCGCCGGCATCCGTGCCGCCACCGCCGCCGCCGGCATCTGTGCCGTTGTTTGTCGTCGTGGTGCTGGAAGAACTACACGCGACCGCACCTGCGGCCAGAAGTATGAGGGAACCAAGGCGGGTGGGCATAAGGGGCAAATGTCCACAGAAAGCCCGTTTGATCACGCCCGAGTAATATTTTTTTGAGACACATCCGCGCGAGGAGGAGTCAGGTCTTCATGATCGCCTGAGCAGCGCGCATGTCGGCGTCACGAAAGGCTTCTACCGCCTTCTCGCAGACCTCGAAGCCCCGCACCGCCGAGACGATGTCCACCATGCTGCGCACTGGAGACGCGTTGGACTGCTCCAGAGCGCCGGTCGAGAGCTTGGCGTCGATCTCGCGCGCTACGCCCGTGGCCGCGTTCGCCCGGTAGCGCTGTCCTTCCGCGCGTTCGAGCATGCTGCCCTTGTCGAACGTCACGACGCCGAGCTGCCCGGCCTTGTTGCCGTCGGCGGTCACCGTTCCGTCGGCGGAGATCTCCACGGCCTTCGCCTCACGCGCGACCAGGATTGGTGCGCCGCTGCGATCCAGCATGTCCGCGCCGCTCTTGTCGACAAGGTGTCCTTCCTTCGAGACCTCGAATGAGCCGACACGCGTGTACTGCTCGGTGTCGCCCACCTTCACCTTGAAGAAGCCTTCACCCGTGAACGCGACGTCCAGGCCGCGGCCCGTCGCCATCGAGCCAGCCGCGGTGATATCCGACGAGGTCTGGGCGACCTGCGACAGGCGTACGTCCCTGCGCTGCGCGGCACCCACCATCAATTCCTTGAAGACGATCTGCTCCGTCTTGTAGCCAGGCGTGCTCGCGTTCGCGATGTTGTTCGCGCACATATCCAGCATCGCGAGCTGATTCATCGCGCCGGAGGCGGCGGACCAGATGCCATCGCTCATTTGCGACCTCGGATGCGTTGAACGGAGACCTTGCTCTCGTCTTCCGCCGCGATGTGCGCGCGGATGCGGTGAATCGCCTCCGAATGGAGCTGGCACGCGCGAGACTCCGTCACGCCGAGCACCTCACCGATCTCTCGCAGGCTCGCGTCCTCCTGGTAGTGCAGACCCAGCACCAGACGCAGACGCTCCGGCAGCGCGTCGACCGCGCTCGCGATGCGATCGACCACCTCACGACGCCCGAAGAAGAGCTCCGGCCCCTCGCCCGCGTCGGGCGTATTGACCTCCGTGATGTCGATGCGTGCGCAGTCCGCGCGCGACACGTCGGAGAGGAGCTCCTGATACTCGGGAAGCGGTAGCCCCATCTCCGCGGCGATCTCACCTTCTTCTGGCGGACGCCCGAGACGCAGGGCGAGCACCTTGATGCTCTCCGCGATCTTGCGGGACGCCCCACGCATCTTGCGCGACATCGGATCGAGCGCGCGCAGATGATCGAGGATCGCGCCCCGAACGCGATGCGACGCATAGGCGGTGAACTCCTCTTCGTTCATCTCGACCGTGCGGCGACGCAGCGCCTCCACGAGCCCGAGCCACCCGGCGCCGATCAGATCGTCGATCGACACCTCACGGGGCATGCGCCGCACCAGCTTCATCGCGATACGACGAACGAGCGGCAGATACCGCTCGTAGTCGGCACGAGTCATATCCTTCTTGAGGGGAGTAGCGCTCATCGGTGGGGCTCGATCTTCGGCAGCACGGCAAGTGCGACGTCGTTGGGTGTTGCTCTTTGGAGGTCCTCGGGGACCTTCGGACCGTTCGAGAGGAACGCGATGTCGAGGCGCGCGGCGATGGCGCCAGAGACCGCACCACCAGGGCGACGCGTCTCATCCAGCTTGGTGAGCACGCACGCGGTGGGGCTCACGCGACCGTAAGAGCGCACCAGGTCCTGCGTGTCCGACGCGCGCATGTGCGCGGGGATCGCGAGGAGCACGTCACGCTCGTAGTCACCGGCAACCGAGTCCAGGCACAGGCATAGACGACTCATGGCTGCCTCGTCCTTCGGGCCGCGGCTCGGCGTGTCAACGAGGACGACGTCCGGGCAGGAGCGGAGGGCGTCCGTGAGGCTCGCTTCATCGTGTGCAACGAAGAACGGCACATCGATGAGCGAAGCGAAGCGCTTCATCTGCTCAATCGCACCAACGCGAAACGTATCCAGCGTGATGATGGCCGTCGGCAGGCCCTTCTCGAGCGCCGAGTGTGCTGCGAGCTTCGCGAGCGTCGTCGTCTTGCCCGCGCCGGTGGGGCCCACGCACGCGATGAGCCGCTTCTGGCCCTCGCGGAACGTGATCTCCGTGCAACCTACACGTTTCTCCAGCCGCGCACGAAGCAGCTCTTCGATGGACGCGGACGATTCCTTCATCGCCTTCGCGACGCCGGCCTGTAGCTCGCCCGCGAGCTTGCCTTCGATGCCCACGTCGGAGAGCTCGCTGAGGATGCGCTCCTTCGGCGCCCGCTGTGAGACCATCTGCTCCACCAGCTGACGTAGCGCGCGAACCTCGGACTCCATCGCGTCCGCTCGCGCCGCATCCGTACGCGTCGTCTGCGCACGCGCGCTCTCCGCCCGAACCTTGTCTGCGCGCAAGATCTCCGCGCGCGCGATCTCTGCGGAAATATCGGGGTCCCCGCTACGGATGTCGACGCGCGGCGGCGGCATGGACCCGGATTTCTGAAGCAGCACGGCGATCGGCGAAGGAACACTCGGACGCGCGGCCGGTGAGCTCCCGCTGGGACGCGACGTGGTCACGGATGCCGCTGCTGCGGCCGCTGCCTTCGCACGCTCCGCCTCGCGACGCGCGAACGGGAAGGCACGCTGCGATTCGGCGCCGCGCAGCTGTGGCGGTGCGTCGGACGGAGCGGCCTTCACCTCCACGAACGACTGAAGGAGCCCACCATCACGTCCGTTCGTGACCACCCGCGTCGAGCTGATGATTGCGTCGGTGCCGAATGCCGCGCGCACGAGCGACAGCGCTTCCTTCACGTCGCGGCCCCTGAATGTCTCGTAGTTCATACGCTATCTCCTCAGCTGGCTCGGATGGTCTCGGTGGGCACGATGCGGGTCAGCGGATCGACCTCGCGGTAAGAGATGACCGCGCACGTGGCGTTCCTGCGCTCGACGAACGCGCGCACGTAGC
Source organism: Myxococcales bacterium (assembly GCA_025355005.1). Taxonomy (GTDB): domain Bacteria; phylum Myxococcota_A; class Polyangia; order Polyangiales; family Polyangiaceae; genus JANXLV01. Next base: position 103,939 of record JANXLV010000019.1, read on the forward strand.
GGCGCAGGTCAGGCCCCGTCACGATGGGCGCACGCTGGCCGCGCTTCGAGAGACGCGCGAGCGCCTCCTCGAGCGAGTTCGACACGCGACGGAGCTCCGCCGGGTCCAGACCGCCAGCGCCGCCCTGGGTGAGCTCGCGCAGCGAACGCCGGAACATGTCCTCCACCGGCGCGTCCAGGACGATCGCAGGCAGCTCGCCGTTTGCGCCCTTGTGCTGCGAGGTGATCTGACGCGCGAGCCGCTGGCGCACGATCTCGGTGAGCTGCTCGGTGTCCTTGGTCTGCGGCGCCGTGTCGGTGAGCCCTTCGAGGATCGTTCGGAGGTTCCGGATCGACACACCTTCACGAAGCAAGTTGCGGAGGACCTTCTGCACATCGGAGAGTGTCAGCAAGGACGGGACCAGGTCGTCGACGAGCTTCGGGTTGTCCTTGGAGAAGACCTCGAACAGGTGCGCGAGCTCCGCGCGGCCCAGGAGCTCCGCGCCGTTGCGACGGACGATCTCCGAGATGTGGGTCGCAAGGACCGTCGCGTGATCGACGACGGTGCAACCGAACGCCTCCGCGAGATCCTTGTCCTTGGGCGCGATCCAGCGGGCGATTTCGCCGAAGACCGGGTCCTTCGTTGCGTCGCCCGGCACGTCCACGTCGCCCTGGGGCTCGCCCATCGCGATGAGACGGCCCTGACGCAGATCGCCGCGCGCGACCTCCGTGCCCAGGATGGAGATGCGGTACTCGCTGGGCAAGAGGGCCAGGTTGTCGCGGATGCGAACGGGGGGAACGATGACGCCCATGTCGACGGCGAACTGACGCCTGAGGCCCGCGATGCGCTCCAGCAACGTGCCGCCCATGCCCGCCTCCACGGCCGGTATGAGCTCGTAGCCGAGCTCGAGCGACAGCGCGTCCAGACCGAGCGTCGCCTCGATGTCCTCGCGCTTCTCGGAGCCGGCATCGCCGCCCTCGGTCTTCTGGCCAGCCACGGGCGCCTCTTCACCGTCGTTCGGACGGTTCCAGGCGAACGCGAACAGCGACCCGCCTATGAGAAGGAACGGGAACGCGGGCATTCCGGGGATGATGGCCATCGCGCCGAGCACGCCGCCCGTCATGAAGATCGCGCGCTTGCTGGAGAAGATCTGCGTGCTCAGCGCTGAGCCGAGCTCCTCACCCGTCGCGCCACGCGTGACGACGATGCCAGACGCGGTAGAGATCAGAAGCGACGGAATCTGCGCGACGAGCGCGTCACCGACGGACAGGATGGAGAACGTCTCCATGGCCTGGCTCACATCCATGCCGGACATGAGCCCGCGTACGAGACCGCCGACCAGGTTGATGGCCGTGATGATCAGGCCGGCGACCGCATCTCCGTGCACGAACTTGCTGGCGCCGTCCATCGCGCCGAAGAAATCCGCCTCGCGCTCCACCGTGCGGCGGCGCTCACGCGCGATATCGGGCGTGATCAGGCCGCCGTTCAGATCGGCGTCGATCGCCATCTGCTTGCCGGGCATCGCGTCCAACGTGAAGCGCGCCGCGACCTCCGCCACACGCCCAGCGCCCTTCGTGATGACGACGAAGTTGATGATCACCAGGATCAAGAAGACGACGAGACCAACGATGACGTCTCCGCCAACGACGAACTTGCCGAACGTCTCGATGACACGACCGGCGCCGCGCTGCCCTTCCGCGCCATGCAGCAGGATGAGCCGCGTGCTGGCCACGTTGAGCGAAAGGCGGAGCAGCGTGGCGACCAGGACGATCGCGGGGAACACGCTGTAGTCGAGGGGCTGCTCGATGAAGAGCGCGATCAGGAACACGCCGACCGCGATCGCCAGGCTGAATGCCAAGAGGCCGTCGAGGAGCCACGGCGGCACGGGCACGACCATCATGAGCACGACGCTGATGAGGCCAAAGGGGACAGCGTAGGTGCCCGGGCCGGTCGGCGAATTCTTGCGACTCACATCACGGGTGGATGCGAACTACGTGCCGGTGTCGGCGGGGCCGCTACGCCCTTGCGGATGCGGTAGACGAACGCCAGGACCTCCGCCACGGGGCTCCAGAATTCGCGCGGAACGAAGCGCCCCACCTTCACACGCTTCGCGATCGATCGCGCGAGCGGCGGCGCTTCCACGATGGGCACGCTGGCCTCTCGCCCACACTTCCGGATGAACAGCGCGACCTCGTCGTAGCCCTTCGCAACGACGATCGGAGCGCCCTCACCCGGGCGATAGCGAAGCGCGACCGACACGTGCGTGGGGTTCGTGATGATGACGTCCGCGGTCTTCACCTGCGAACGAATGGCCTTTTTTATGCGCTCGCGCCCACGCGCGATCATGCGGTGCTTCAGGCGCCCATCGCCTTCGTTTCGCTTGTGCTCGTCCTTCACCTCTTGCTTCGACATGCGGAGGTTCTTCTCGAGCTCCCATCGCGACTTGGCGTAGTCCGCGATGGAGAGCAGGAAGAGGACGATGGCAGACTTCTTCGCCACCGAAGCCACGACGGCGATCGCCGTCCCCGCGGCCACTGCATGGTGCGTGTGCACCAGGAGCACCAGGGTCGGCATTGACTCCTTGATCGTCAAATAGGTGACGGTTCCCACGATGGCGACGCGCGCGAGCGTGAGCGACGTGTCCACCACCATCGCCTTCAGCGACACCAGGCGCGCGAGGTGCGACCACGGCGACAGGCGCGACATCTTCGGCATGATGAGATCGATGTTTGGTCGCGCGCCCGCTTGCGCAAAGCCCACCGCGATGGCTGCGGCCGCCGCGAGCGCAGCCGGTGCGACCGCGAGCAACACGATCGACAGAAGCGCCTGGTGCGAGACCGCGGTCATGTCGTCCCTGAGGGAGAAGCACGACGCGCAGAACGACTTCAGCTGCCCGAACACGCTTGGAAACGCGCTGAAGACGAGGAAGAGCACGGCGCTGCCGGCGGCCACCTGCGTGGCATCGCGCGAGCGCGCAAACTGGCCCTCTTCGCGGGCCTTGCGCCGGCGTTCTGGGGTTGCTGCCTCTGTCTTGTCCCCGAGATCGCTCATCGCGAGCTCACCGGCCCATGACGGCGAGGAGCACGTGCTCGATCGCGGGGCCCGTGTCGGAGAGCGTGCGGGTGATCTCGATCGCCTCGTCCGGGAGGAGAATGAGGAATGTCAGGAAGCCCATGACCAGCTGGAATGCAAAGCCCACGCTGAACACCTGCATGGAGGGCGCCGCACGCGAGACGAACGCGAGCGCGGTCTGCATGGCCAGGTGAACCGCGATGATGGGCATGGCCATTCGCACGCCGAGCACCATCACGGAACGCGCGACCTCAGCAAGGGGCCCCACCGCCAGTCCCACGTTCATGGGAGCGCCAGGTGGAAGCACCTCGAAGCTGTGGAGCGTGGAGGCGAGGATCACGCGATGAACGCCCAGGCCGAGCGCGAGCACCGCCACGAGCATGCGTACGAGACGGCCAAGCGACGACTCTGCCTCCTCGCGTCCTCCGAACAGCAGCTGTCCGTTCAGACCAAAGAGCGGTGTCAGAAGATCCCCGACCATGTGAGACACGCTCATGAGCATGCGCGGGACCATGCCCATGGCGACGCCCAGCAAGATCTCCATCGGCGCCGCGGTGATGCCGGCCTCCAGCGACAGCTCCGTGTTCTCGAGCGACGGCGTGATGACGACCGCACACAGGAGCGCGAGCGCTGCGCGCGCCTTCGCGGGTGACTCCTCCCATGCGATGGGCGCAACAGCCATCATTCCAGCCACGCGTCCGAGCACCAGGCCGAAGCGCACGGCGACGGACGGGTCGAAGCTCACCGGATGACGCCCGCGATGCCCATGAACTGCGACCGCATGTACTCGACGGTCACCTGGAGAGCCTCGGGGCCGAGGACGACGACCACGCACATCACCGCGAGCAGCTTGCCTACGAAGGTGATGCTCTGCTCCTGCACCTGCGTGGCTGTCTGGAACACGCCCAGGAGCAGACCGATGCACAGCGTGGCGAGCACGATGGGGCCCGCGATGTGTGCGGTCACCAGGAGCGCGGCGCGCAGAAGGTCGACTGCGGCAGCGCTATTCATGGCAAATCCGCTTCATCTGAAGCTCCGCATGAGTGAGCCAACAACGAGGTTCCACCCATCCGCGAGCACGAACAGGAGCAGCTTCAGGGGAAGGCTTATCGTGTTGGGTGAGACGAACACCATGCCCATCGACATCAGGATCGAAGCCACCGCGAGGTCGATGACCAGGAACGGAAGCAGGATCATCACGCCCATCTGGAACGCGGTGGTGAGCTCGCTCACGATGAACGCCGGCGCGGCGATCGAGAGCGGCACGTCCTCCGCCTTCTGCGGAATGGGCTTGTTCGACGCCTCGAAGAACATCTGGAGATCCGCTTCGCGCGTCTGCCGGAGCATGAACATCTTCACGGGCTCGGACGCCAGGTTGATCGCCTGCATGTCCGTCACTTGCCCCTGCTGGTACGGCTGAAGGGCGCTTGTCTGGATCTCCTGCGCGATGGGCGACATCGTGAAGGCCGTCATGAAGAGCGCGAGCCCGACGATGACCTGCGTGGGCGGTGTCTGCTGCGTGCCGATGCCCTGACGGACGAACGACAGGACGACCACGGTGCGAACGAAGCTGGTCGCCGACAGCACGATGGCCGGCAAGAGGGACAGAACACCAAGGACGAACAGGATGCGGAGCGGAGGCGCCGTGCCCCCGCTGCCGCTCGCCATGTTCACGGCTGCGTCGAAGCCGTCCATGACTCAGGTCCGCCGCGCGCGCGCGGTGAGAAGACCGCTTACCTGCTCCTCGAGTCCGAGCGGATCGATCGTGTGACGCGCCTCGCGCTCCACGGGGGACCCGCCGGAGAGGCGCATGGGCATGCGGGCGTCCTGGGTGTCGTTCGCGACGCGCAGCATCGGGGCCGACACTGCTCCAGGCGGAAGCGAGATGGGCAGGCGCGCTTCGGAGTCCTGCGCAAGGGCGGCCTGGTTCTGCGCGGTGCGGAGCTCGTCGTCGAGCTTCTCCGTCCAGTGGGTGCCGTCTTCGTCGAAAGAGCTCTCGGTGTCGTCCGCGTCGTCGTTCGTTGCAAGCTGGAGGCGTGCGGCGGGGTGCTTCGCGCGCTGCAGGAGCGACTGGAAACGCGACTTGATGGTCGCGGCCGCCAGCATGGTTCCGGAGGCCTTCGTGGTCGCGGCGGGCTCGGGCTTCGTCTTCGCGGCCGACTTGATGTGACCCGATGATCGGGCCACGGCAAGCGCCACTGGCTTTGGCACCTCGATGTCCATCAGCCGACGAACGCCGTGCTCCGTCACGCCCAGGACCACGGTGCGGTCTCCGATTCTGGCGACGACGAGGTGCGCCTTCTCTCCCACCTTCACGCTGTCCGAGACCGTGACGTAGGCCGTGGGATTCTTGATGGCCAGCTTCTTCTTCTTGGTCTTCGTCCACACGGCAAAGCCGATGAGCGACAGCACCATGAACGCCGCAAGAACACCGCGCAGTCGCGATGCGGCGGCGGGAGGCGGCGGCGGATCAGGCTGGTCGTCGTGGTTCTTCACCATCCACGCAGGCGGAGTCGCCCCGGGAGGCGGGGAAGGCGCTGCCGGGGCGGCAAGCGCCAACGTCGGGCAGAGCAGAAGCAACAGGACCAGTACTGCGCGTTTCATCGAAGTCCTCCTCGTTTCTCGTCCATCGCGAATACTTCCGTGATGCGAACTCCGTACCGATCCCCGATGACCACCGCTTCGCCTCGCGCGACACAGCGATTGTTCAGGAGAATGTCGAGCGGTTCGCCCGAAGCCTTGTCGAGCTCGAGGATCGAGCCGGGGCCCAGCGTCAACACGTCGGCGATGCGCATCGTTTTACGGCCGATTTCCACCGTCAATTCGATCGGCACATCCATGACGAAGCCAAGATCGGCGCCCGCGGACGCGCGCGGCTTCTTCTCTTCCGCCGCGAAGTCCGCGTCGGTGGTTTGCCCGTCAGCGATCAGATCTGCGCTCATCTCTGCCTCCCGAACCGTCGTGACTGGACCTCTACCGACACCTGGCCACGTGAGATCACGGGCACCGCACCGAACTTCTCCCTGCCCGCCACCCGCACGCTGACGGGGTCATCCGTGGCAGCGGTGAGCCGCAGCACGTCACCCACTTGCAGCGAGAGAAGGCTCGTGAGGCCGACCTTCACGCGGCCCAGCTCGGCCACGATCGACACCTCCACGTCCGAAAGGAGCCCCGCCATGGCAGGGTTCAGATGCGCCGGCTCCGCGATCTCCGCCTCCGCGTTCTCCTTGTGGAGCACGTCGCGCGACGCGGTGATGGTGAAGCTCGCCTCCACTCCATCGCCCTCGACGGGATAGCGTGCAACATACAGCTTTTGATGACCGCGCAGCGCGTCCGGCCGCGGCAGTTCGCTCGAGAGCGGGCGTCCAAGGGCACCGCCGAACGTCGTCGTGAGCTCGTTCGCCAGATCGCCGAGCACCTTGGTCATGAGCGAACGCTCCGCGACCGAGAGGCCGGCACGGTCGCGCGGCGTGAGCCGTTTTCCGCCCAGCGCGCCCTCGATGCACATGTCGACAAGCCTTGGATCGCAGGCGATTCGCACGAAGCCCTGCTCTCCGCCCAGATCCATCGCGCCGCTTGGGGTGTCGCCCTTCGCGTCTACCGCCATCGACACACCTAGCTCCGGGTCGCCGATGATCACGCCGAATGCGCTCACGAACGACAGGAGGCGGCGAAGGGATCTGGAGAACGCCGACGCGGCGCGCTCCAGGACCACCTTCATCTCCCTGTCTGTCTCGAACGATCGGCAGAGATCCGCCTTCTCCACGGCTGCGCCCATCGTCACTGGACCACGTACTCGGTGAAGAGGACGCGGTTCACACGCCCGTGGCCCATCGCCTTGGAGATGCGCTCGTTGAGCTCCTTCTTGATGCCTTCGAACTTCTCCTGGCTCGTCACGTCGTCGTAGCCGAGCGTCCGCAGGTACGAGAGCGCGGCGTCCTTGGCGCGGACCATGAGCTTCTTCTGCTCCTCTTCGGGCACCGGCTTCGCGAGCTCGATGGCGACGCCGACCTTCAGATGGTGGACCTCGCCCGTGCTCGTGCGGATGTCCACGATCATGGAGGGCATCTCGAGCGTCTCTGCGCCGAGCGGCTCCTCCTTCTCCTTCTCCTCGTACGCGGCGTCGGGTTTTTCCTTCTCCGGCTTCATGCGCGCGAGCGCGACCTGGCCGAAGACTGCGCCGGCCGTCGAGCAGAGGCAGACGAAGACGGCCACGACGATCATGCCGAGCTTGCCGCTGCCCTTCTTCGCGGCCTTCTCGTCCTTCTTCTCTTCCTTGGCGTCGCTCATGGTGGCCCTTCAGTGGAGGTCGGGATCAGCGCTTCAGGTTGACGAGTTCCTGCATCATCTCGTCGGCCGTCGTGATGGTCTTCGAGTTCGCCTGGAACGCGCGCTGGTGCGAGAGGAGCTCCACCATCTGCGATGCGATGTCGACGTTCGAACCCTCGAGTGTTCCCGACGTCGTGGAGCCGCGACCGCCCACGCCCGCGGAGCCGAGCGCAGCCGCGCCGCTACCAACGCTCGCGGACCAGAGGTTTTCACCTGCGCGCGAGAGGCCCTCGTTCGAGTTGAACTTGGCGACGGCGAGCTTCGCGATCCCCATCTTCTGCCCGTTCGAGTAGTTGCCCGTCACCACGCCGTTGCCGTCGATCGAGACGCCCGTGAGGTCGCCCGACGAGTAGCCGTCCGCGCCCTGGCTCGACACGCTGGACGGAGCTGCGAACTGCGTCATGCCGTCGGTGCCGCTGCCGCCACCCGCGGTGGTGGAGCCGAAGTTGAGCGCGATCGCCTGGCCGGCCGTAGCGTTCACGAAGTTCGCGGCGATCGGCGTGCCCACGGTGTTGCTGGTGAGCGTGCCGTCGGAGCCGAACTGGAAGCTGCCGCCGCCGATCTCCTGCGGCACGCCCGCGGTGCCACCGGCGAGGTCCGCGCCGTCCGAGACCACGTGGTAGTTCCACTGCCCCGCGCCGGTGTTCTCGAAGTAGACGTTGAGGTTGTGGTTCTTGCCGAGCGAGTCGGTGACTGACATCGCGGTGGAGAAGTTCGAGGTGGCCGCCGCCTTCGTCACGTCGAACGGCGGGTTCGGGGGCGTCGCGCTCGAATCGAGGTTCGCGACCATGCTCATCTTCGTCGTCGCCTGCGGCGCGAGAGAAGCAACGGGGACGGTAATGCCAGTGACCGCAGGCGAGAAGGTGCCGTCCTTGTTCGCCATGTAGCCCTGCACCGCAAGGCCTTGCGGGTTCACGAGCGCGCCCTTCGCGTTCAGGTTGAACTGGCCCGCGCGCGAATAGAAGCTGCCCTGCGTTCCGTTCACCGCGCCGGAGACGACGAAGAAGCCGTCGCCGCCGATCGACAGGTCCGTCGAGACGCCCGTGCTGGTGAGCGCGCCCTCCGTGAAGAGCTGCTGCACGCTGCTCATGCGGACGCCAGCGCCGGCGCCGACCGCGGACATCGAGCGCCCGAGCATGTCCTCGAAGACCGCCCGCTGCGACTTGAAGCCCACCGTGTTCGAGTTCGCGATGTTGTCGCCGACCACGCCGAGGGCGTCGCCCTCTGCCGTGAGACCCGAAACACCCGTGTACATCGTACTGACAATCGACATCTGCTTCTCCTCCTCCGTTACTTCGCGGCCGGAGCCGCGCTCACCTGTGACAGGTCACTCGTCCTCGCCTGGCTGCCGTCCATGAGCGTGAGGAGCGGGCCATTCGCGTCGTACGAGACTGACTTCACGACGCCCGTCGTCGTCGTCGCGACGTCGATGGCGTTGCCCTTGGCGTCCTTCGCCGTCACCGCGATCTTGTAGGAGCCGGCCGGCTGCACGGTCCCCGTGTCATTGCGGCCGTCCCACGAGAACTGCGTGACGCCCGCGCCGTGCGCGCCGACGTTCACCGTGCGCACCGGATTGCCCGAGGCATCCGAGACAGTGACGGTCACCGAGGCCGCCGCCGCACCGAGCGTGAAGCTCCCAGGCACCGCATACCCCTGCCCCGTCGACGTCATCGTGTTGCCCGACACGGTCACCGACTTGCCGATCAGCTGGACGTCGTCCGTGTTCGCGAGGCCCTTCTGCTGGATGGAGACCAGCTCCAGGAGCTTGTTCGTGTTCGTCTGCTCCGAGAGCGAGGAGAACTGCGCCAGCTGCGAGACGAACTCGGTGTTCGACTGCGGATTGAGCGGGTCCTGGTGCTGGATCTGGGCGACCAGCAGCTTCATGAACGCGTCCTGGCCGAGCGTCTGGTTCTGACCGACGGCGCTGCCGATGGGGTCGCTCGTTGCCGATGTTTTGCTGGTGCTCGCGCTGCTCGAATTCACGGACGACATGACCAGTGTCAGAGCAAGTGCGGGGCCAACACCATTCGTCGGAAAAGACCCTCCAGTTCGCCGCCGAAGCGCCGTTCAATGGCGCTGCGCTGGCGGGTGCCTCGTCACTTCGTTGTCGCTCTGCGCGCCAAGAGCTCGTCTTCGGCGCGGCGCTCGGCGCGGTCTTCCTTCACCCGGTGCGCTTCGAGCGCGCGCTCACGCAACGCGCACATCTGCTCCACGCGGATCATCGCGTGCTCCACGTCCTTCTTCGCGGCGGAGAGCGCGCGCTGCGCCTCCGCCACGGCGTCGCGTGCTCGGGACACGCGTCCCTCGTGCGAGCGGATCCACGCGTCGGTCTCGTGGAACAGGGCCTCGTTGCCGCCGCGAGCGTTGAGCTCGTCGCGCTCCCGTTGCGCGGCAGCCAGGCCTTCCATGGACGCGGCCAGTGCGTGCGTCGCCTTCCCCACCCCATCCATCGCGCTCGCCTGTACGCGGCGCGCGCGGTCCCGCACCTCTTCCGTGACCTGTACGAGCTTGTCAGCGCGGGTTCTCACGCGTGGCCTCGGCGCAGAGCTCCATCAACGCGCTGACGGCGGCCTCTCGCCCCGAGGGCTCGCGTTCGCCCTGCCGCAGAAACTTCTCGATGCTCGGCATCATGCGCGCCGCCGCGTCCACGCGCGGGTCCGACCCCTTCTCGTAGGCGCCGATCTGGATCAGATCCTTTGCGTCACGATAGGCGCCGAGCAGCTCGCGCAGCTTGGATGCGGCCTCGACATGCGGCTTGGTCGTGAGCTGCGGCATCAAACGCGACAGGCTCGCGAGGACGTCGATCGCTGGGAAATGTCCCGCCTCCGCGAGCGAGCGTGAGAGCACGACGTGCCCATCCAGGATGCCACGCACGGCGTCCGCGATCGGATCCGACAGGTCATCGCCCTCGACGAGGACCGTGTACACCGCGGTGATCGCGCCGTCGGTCGCGCCGTTGCCAGCGCGTTCGAGCAGCCGCGGCAGCGCGGCGAACACGGACGGCGGATATCCTTTCGTCGCGGCCGGCTCACCGGACGCAAGCGCGGCCTCCCGCATCGCCATCGCATAGCGGGTGACGGAGTCCATGACGAAGAGCACGCTCTTGCCTTGATCCCGGAAATACTCGGCGATCGCAGTGGCAGCCTCGGCTGCGCGCGCACGGACCAGCGGCGGCTGATCGCTCGTCGCGACGACGATCACCGACCGCGCGAGGCCATCCGCGCCGAGCCCGTCACGCACGAACTCGTTCACCTCGCGGCCACGCTCGCCCACGAGCGAGACGACGTTGACATCCGCGTCCGACGCGCGACAGAGCATGCCAAGAAGCGTGGTCTTCCCCACACCCGCGCCGGCGAAGATGCCCACGCGCTGCCCACGGCCCAGCGTCATCAGGGAATCCAGCGCGCGCACACCGGTTCCGAGCACCTTCTCGATGGGCTTGCGGCTGGTGGCCGGCGGCGGCGCCGCATGCACTGGATAGCCTTCGTGCGACGGCACGCGCGGACGTCCGTCGATGGGCGTACCGAACGGATCGATGATGCGCCCGAGGAGCAGGTTGCTCACGGCGACCTGCGAGCCGCGGTCCGAAAGAACGGCGCGATCGCCCGGGCGAATCCCGGACAGCGGGCCGAGCGGCGTGGCCACGAGCCGACCGCCGCGGAAGCCGATCACCTCGAGGTCGAGCGGCGTCTTCGACTCCACGCGCAGCATCTCTCCAATACCGGCGCGGAGGCCGCCGATCTCCACGGCGAGCCCCACGATGTCCGTGACCACGCCCACCGGACGATGCACGCTGGCGCGCCGTGCGACGCTCACGAACCGCTGCAGGTCCAGGTCCGTCACTTCATACCTCCACCGCCGAAGCCGAGCTGCTCCATGACCACGTCGAGGCGCGTGGTCACCGACTCATCCACGAAGCCCTGCGCGGACTCGACGACGCATGACCCGGCGACAAGCTCGCGATCGAAGACCACCTTGCACCCCGGCGCGCGCGCCGTCACGGCGTCGATCAGCTTCGATTTGGCCTCGTCTGGAGTGTCGCTGGAGAAGCGCACGGTCACGTTCTCACGGTCCGCGAGCGCGAGGATGCCGTCTCGCGCCAGCGCAGCGAGCAGCGATGGGTCGAGCGTGAGCTCTCTGCCCAGGACGCGCTCCGCGATGGCACCAGCAAGCTCGACGAGGTCACGCTCGACGCGCGAGTGGCGGAGCGCGCGGATCTCCGAGAGCGCCTCCGCGGCCTGCACGAACGACTCGATCGCGGCCTGGGCGTCCGTTGTTGGTGCTGGCTCTGGCGGCGGCGGAACTGCCGGTATCTCGTCGAAGAAGCCGCGGACCGTCTGCGGCGGCTCGCCTGATGGCGACGGCGATGGCGACGGGAGCACGTCGGAGATCTCTGGCCGCGGTCCTTCGGGCAAGCTCTGCGTGGCCGGAGCATCTGACGGCGCGGGTTCGTGAGGGGCGGTGGGCTCGGTTGGCCTACGGCGCGACGACGCAGGAGCGGTCTGCGACGCAGGCAACCATGACACGCGGGCACGACGCGGGGCATCGCGCTGCGCGAAGATCGCGTCCTTCATCTTGCGCTCAAACACTGCCATTTTCCTCCGACAGACTGATGCGTCCGCTTGCCTCGAGGGACTTCGCCGCCTCCACGACGCCGCGCTGCGCGGCCTCGACGTCCGCCAGGCGCACGGCCCCGAGCGAGTCGAGCTCGTCCTTCAACAGATCCGCCGCGCGCGTGGACATGCTCGAGAAGATCTTCCCCTTCAGCTCCTCGCTCGCTGTCTTCATCGCGACCACGAGCGTGTCTTGCGGGACCTCTTTCAGGATCATGCGCAGGATGCGCACGTCCAGGCCGCGCAGATCCTCCATCGTGAACATCGCGGCCTTGATCTCCTCCGCGACGCTCTCGCCCTCGAGCGCCGTGAGCACCTCTTGCGACCGCTCCGCCCCGAGCTTCTTCAGCACGGACGCCGCCGACGCTACGCCATCGACCGACACCGTCGCCTGCGCGCCGTCCGGCAGCTGCTTCGCGAGCGCGCCCGCGACGCTCTCCAGCATCGAAGCGGGCACCTCCGTCATGAGCGCCATGCGCGACACGAGCTCCGTGCGCAGCGTGGAGTCACAGAAGCCCAGGATCTTGGCCGCCTTGCCCGAGTCGATCTGCGAGAGGATCGCAGCGCCGATCTGTGGATGCTCGCTCTCCAGGAGCGACGCCACGGCCTGTGCGTCCGCCTTTTCGAGGCGCTCGAACGGCGACGCGGGCGCGCCGACAAACAGCTCCTCGGAGCGAGACGCGCCCATGGCCTTCTCGGCGAGGCGGCGGAGGTAGGCGATGCCACCCTTGGGCACAGCCACCGCCTTCTGCGCCTCCTCGAGGAACTCGCCGTAGAGCTGGTCGAGGGCGTTACGCGGGACTTCGCGCATCATGGCGGCGATCTCGCGCATCTTCTTCACGTCGCCCGGCTCGAGCTCGGCCACGATGGGGGCCGCGATCGACTCCTCCATGGAGAGGAGCATGAGGACTGCCTTTTCCGGACCGGTGAGCTGCGTCTTTCCAGGCATGGTGGCCGTTCAAGCGAGAATCAAGCCATGCTCTGCGCGTGCAGCCACGCACGGAGGACGTTCGCCGCCGTCGCGGGATCCTTGGTGGCGATGTCGAGCGCTTCCTTGCGAAGGGCGTCCACGTCGCCTGGAGGCAGCGCCTTGGCTGGCGTCATCGTGGAATGTTCCAGTTGGAAGATTGGCGGTTCGGGCGCCACGATCTCGGCGGCCTTCGCGAGCTTCTTCTTCCGGCTGCGGCGGACCACGAGGCCCATCACGGCCAGCGCGACCACGACGCCCGCGATGGGCGCGTAGGTGCGAGCCTTCAGCATGCGCGGCGACAGCGGCGCGACCACGGCGAGCGCGGGCTCCTCCGTCTCCTGCGTCGCGAACGCGGAGCTCTCGATGTGGAGCGCATCGCCGCGGGCGGCGCTGAAGCCAACGGCGCTCTTCACGAGCTCGCTGAGCTTGTCCATTTCCTCCTTCTCACGCGGGACGACCACGCCGTCCTTCTTCACGCCGTCCACGAGCACGGCCACGCTGATGCGCACGACCTTGCCGCTCACCTGGACGGTCTTCTCCGTGACGCGATCGACCTCGAAATTGTGCGTGTAGCTTTGCTTGTAAGGGCCAGGCCCGATCGCACCACCGATACCTTCGGGAGACGCGCCGCCTGGAAGATTGGTCTGCGCACCGGGAATACCCGCCGCCACCTTTGCCGTCGGCGCGGGCGCCGTGGACGAGGATGGCGCGGGCGACGCGGCAGCTGCCTGGGCCGTGGGAACGAACGCCACGCTGGCCGCACCGGCGGGCGATGCTGGCGCCGGTCCATTGCGCTCCTCCATCCGTTGCTCGCTGCGAAGCACGGATTTCTGCGGCTCGTAGTGCTCTTCGGTGCGCTCGTGCGAGCTCTGGTCGAGCTCCACGGCGACGCGTACATCTGCATGCCCGCGGCCCACGGTGCGCTCCAGGAGCTCACGTGCTCGCGCCTCGAGGGTGCTTTGCATCTCGTGCTCGCGCTCGCTGCGGGCGTCGTTCGCCGCTGCTTCGCCGTCGCCGTTCGGGCGATGCAGCGTGCTTCCATCGGCGCTCACCACGGAGACGCGGGACTCCGAGAGCCCAGGAACGCCGCTGGCGACGAGATGGACCACGCTCGCAACGTCGCGCGGCGGCATGGTGCGACCGGGACGCAACCTCACCACGACGGAGGCCGTGGCCGCCTCGCGTGACTGCGAGACGAACAGGCTGCGCTCGGGCATCACCAGGTGAACGCGTGCACTCTGCACGGATTGAATCGATGAGATGGTGCGCGCGAGCTCGCCTTCCAGGGCGCGTCGTACGAGCACGCGTTGCTCCAGCTCCGTGGCGCCCAGGTGCTGTTTGTCGAACACCTCGAAGCCGACGCCGCCGCCACGCGGAAGGCCCTGGCCTGCAAGGTCGACTCGCAGCTCGCGGACGCGCTCTTCGGGCACGCTGATCGTGCTCTCGCCTTCCACTCTGAACGGGATTTTCATCTCTTTCAGCTTTGCCGTGACGAGCCCTGCGTCCTCTGGCGAGAGGTCCGTGTAGAGCACTGCGTACGTCTCGTGCGCGGAGAGGGCGGACAGTCCCGCGACGCCTGCGATCACGACGAGCAGAGTGCCGACGAACGCGGCCTTCTTCAGGGCGTTCAGCGTTCCCCAGAACTTCTTCGCCTGCTCGAACGCGGCCTTGGCTCGCTCCTTCATTTTCAGATGCTCATCCGGAGGAGATCATTGATGGCGTCCACGACCTTGTTCTTCACGGTGGCGACGAGATGCAGCTCGATCTCGGCCTGCTTCACGGCGATCATCGTTCCGTGAATGTCATCGTTCCTGCCGTCGGCGAACGCGGCGGCCTTCTGACTCGCGACCTCTTGCGTGGCGTTGGCGTGGCCGAGCGCCTGCGCGAGGATGCCCGCGAACGGCAGACCGTCCTCGGGACTCTGACCGGTAGGTAGCCCAGCGCCCGGGTTCGCGTCGATCGTGGACGCGCCATCGCCGATCGGCGTCTGGTGCGAGGCGGCCAGCGTGATCGGATCGCTCATGGCTTACTTCCCGAGGCCCAGAGCAGTCTGCGCCATGCTCTTCACGGACTCGATCGAGCTCACGCCCGCTTCGTACGCGCGCGACGCCGTTATCATGTTGACCATCTCCTCCACCACGTTGACGTTCGGGTAGGACACGTAGCCGGTGGGGTCCGCGTCTGGATGCCCGGGCTCGTAGACCTTCATCGGATCGCGCGTGTCTTCCTTGATCTCGCTGACCTTGACGAGCTGCACGTTGCGCTCGGTGGAGTCGAACGAGCTCTGCGAGAGCGACTGCGCCACGAACACGGGGTCGATGCGCTTGTATGGACCGCCAGCCTCCGTCCGCGTGGTCTTCGCGTTCGCCAGGTTCGAGGCGATCGTGTTCATGCGCGAGCGCTCGGCCGAGAGGCCCGAGGCTGCGACTTCCATGGCGCTGAATGTTCCGAGCATCTTCGTTTCTCCCTACGCTGCAGAGGCGCGGGCCTCAGCCTTTCCCGTCGTTCGCTGCGAACTCCAGATCGGCGAGCTCGCTGTGTGCGAGCACCGACACCACGTCGTATCGAATCTGGTTCGCTGCCACCTTCGCCGCCTCGCGATCGAGCGACACCGAGTTCTTGTCCAGGCCACTGGCGCTCGGCGATGGATCGTCGAACACGGTGTACGACGGACCCACGGGGATCGAGCCGGCCGCCTCCGAGGAGCTCGACTTCGCGACCTCGAGCTGCAGCTTGCCGTCGAACGACATGTCGTCGCGGCTGACGTCCTTCGGCACGTAGCCTGGCGTGTCCACGTGCGCGAGATTGGACGCCAGCATGTTGTGGCGGAACATGTGATAGTCGAGCGTCGCGTGTAGCTTGTCGACTCCTCCGAATAGCTCACTCATGGCGAGAGGAGCTGGAGCAGGGTCCATGCCATGCAGCCGCTCCCTTCGGTCGCTCTGCATTCTTCTGGTGTTTCGCTCCCGCTGGTCGCTCGTGAGCTGGTTTTTTCGGGCGTTCTGTAGCAGGGGCAGCGTCATGGAAGCGACGGCGATGGCGTCAAGCGTGTGTAGGTACGTGGTATCGTCGGCGCTGCCTTGGCCAAGAGCGAACGGTTGCGCATCGGACTCGTCACCCAGGACGCGAAGCTTCGCGCCAAGGTGATGGGACTCACCAGCGAGGCGGCGGTCACCGTGGTCGGCTGCGAGACGCTGAAGGACGCACAGGCGCTCCTCTCCGCGCCGGACCTCCGCGTCCGCGTGCTCGACTACGCCGCAAAGAAGCTACTTCCTGACAGCCTGCTACGCGCACACGCGTTCCTCGGCGGCAAGCCGGACGACATCGTGGTCGTCGTCGCGCCCACCAGCGACACGGAGAGTGAGCGACGCCTCGCGTTCGGCCGAAAACAGATCGACCAGGTGCTGGCAGAGGTCCGCCGGGCGGTGCCGGAGGAGAAGGTCAACGACGCGGCCGACGCCATCCTGGGCGCGTCCGACCCGATCGTCCGCGTGCGCGAGCAGATCCGGCACATCGCGCGCTTTCGCGACGTGCCGGTGATGATCTTGGGCGAGACCGGCACCGGCAAGGAGCTGGTGGCGGAGGCCGTCCACAAGCTCGGCGCGCCCGACGAGACGCTGGTCGCCGTGAACTGCGCAGCGATCCCGAGCGAGCTGGTGGAGAGCGAGCTCTTCGGCCACGAGGCCGGCGCATACACGGGCGCACGCAACGCGCGCGTAGGTCTGCTGGAAGCGGCGGGCCTCGGCACGATCTTCCTCGACGAGATCGGCGAGATGCCGCTCGTGCTCCAGCCGAAGCTCCTGCGTGCGCTGGAGCAGCGCACGTTCCGTCGTGTAGGCGCCTCGGCCGACACGACGTTCAAGGCACGCGTGGTCTCGGCGACCAACCGGTCGCTGTCGGGCGCGTCGCTGCGCTCGGATCTCCGCTACCGACTGGCAGGCTTCACCATCGTCCTCCCTCCGCTGCGCGCGAGGCCTGGTGACGTGGAGATGCTCGCGACGTCGTTCCTGACGGACTTCGGTGATCGGCACAAGCTCTCGCCGATATGGTTCACATCCGAGGCGCTGTCGATGCTCCGTCAGCACACGTGGCCCGGCAACGTGCGCGAGCTGCGCGGTGTCGTACAGCACGCGGCGATCGTCGCGAGCGCGCGGGCCGTGGATGACGAAGCCGTGCTGCAAGCGCTCACGCAGAGCTTCGACGAGGCCCCGGCTGTTAGCGCGAGTGACCAGCAAACGTCGTTCGATACTCCCGCGGATCCCTCTCTGCGCGGTCGCGAGCGTCAGCTGGTGCTCGATGCCTGGCAGCGCAGTGGCGGCAACGTCAGCGAGACCGCAAGAACCCTGGGAATTGCCAGAGCCACCCTCCGCGATCGCCTGAAAAGATACGGCCTCCGGCGCTAGGTGGTCAATTTCCGCCAGGTGGCGTGGCGGACTTTTACCATGCATCCGATGTAGTCGTTTCTGCCAGCAACGCGAAAAATTCGTCGATCTTGCGTCTCAACGTCTCAAGGTTTTCTTGGCCCGACCGTTGCTTACCTTCCTCCCGTCGCTCGCCTGTCTGTTGGGGTGAGCAGGCAATAGCAGTCGTGCCGCGCCGCGGTGCGAAGGCGACGGTTTGCCAAACGTCTTGGAGGTCCTTCATGAGCTCGGAGTTCGAACGCGAGTCCAGTGTTATGTGCCGCGCGGATTACCCGGAACTGACGGATGACGCCGACGTCGAGAGCGGGATCTTCTTCGCCGCAGAGGCTGGCCCGCTGCCTCCGCTGAAGGACAAGAGCCCGCGCCCGCGCAGCATGCGCGACGTCATCGGCGAGTCCGCCTCCATGGTCGACGTCTATCGAATGGTGGACCGCGTCGCCCCCACGCTCTGCACCGTGCTCATCACGGGCGAGAGCGGCACCGGCAAGGAGCTCGTGGCCCGCGCGGTCCATGATTTCTCGGCTCGTGGCGGCAAGCCGTTCGTCGCCGTCAACTGCGGCGCCATCCCGGAGTCGCTCATCGAGAGCGAGCTGTTCGGCCACATCCGCGGCGCCTTCACGGGCGCGCACACAAACAGCATCGGCAAGATCGGCGCGGCGCAGGGCGGAACGCTCTTCCTGGACGAGGTCGGCGAGCTCCCGCCCTCCGTGCAGGTGAAGCTCCTCCGCGTGTTGCAGTCGCACGAGTACTCGCCCGTCGGCGATTCGCGCACCCACAAGGCGGACGTCCGCATCGTGGCGGCCACGAACATCGACTTCGAAGAGGCCGTCGCGCAGGGCACGTTCCGCGAGGACCTCTACTACCGCCTCAACGTCATGCACCTCATGATGCCGGGTCTCAAGGAGCGAACGTCAGATATCCCGCTGCTCGTGCGCCACTTCCTTGGCGCGCTCGGCAAGCGCGTGGGTCGCTCGGGCGTCGAGATCGCTCCCGCGGCGCAGGACCTCCTCATGAGCTGGTCGTGGCCGGGCAACGTGCGAGAGCTCGAGAACACCATCGAGCGCGCCATCCTCCTCTGCCAGGACAACATGATCGAGCCGCGTGATCTGCCGGCCCGCATCTGCGGTCTTCGCAGCGAACCGCGCATGGCCGCGGAGCTTCCGGACGGCGGCATGGATCTCCGCGCCGCGGTGTCTGCGTTCGAGAACAACCTCATTCGTCAGGCGCTCGAGCGTACGGGCTGGAACAAGAACCAGGCGGCGCGCCTACTCGGCCTGAACCGCACGACGCTCGTGGAGATGCTCAAGCGAAAGCGCCTCACGCTCACGCGCGCGGCCTGAAAGAGAACATGGTCCTCCTCACCCGGCTGAACGGCCAGCCTGTCGCGATCAATCCAGACCTCATCGCCTGGATCGAGATCATGCCCGACACGACCGTCTCGCTGATCGGTGGGGACAAGCTCCTCGTGAGGGAGAGCCTGGACACCGTGATCGATCGCGTCATCCAGTACCGCCGCGCAACGACTGGCTCACCCACGTCGCGGAACGCGCTGTTCCACGGATTGCGTTCTGGTGGGAGCACCCGCCCGAGCAAGTCGCCACACGCCTTCCTCCGGCTCTCCACACCCCCTGACACGGACGAGAAGTGACATGGACAAGGCAACCCTCGCGGGCCTCGGCGTCGCAACGATCGGCATCCTCGGCGGAGACCTGATCGAAGGCGGAAAGATCTCCGCGCTCATCCAGCCAACCGCCTTCATGATCGTTCTGGGCGGCACCATTGGCGCAACGCTGGTGCAGGTGTCCATGCCCACGTTCATCAAGGCCGTGAAGGCTGGAAAGCTGGCGTTTGCAGAGCCCGCCGATCCACGCAAGAAGCTGATCGACGAGATCGTGAACTACGCGGGCATCGCGCGAAAGGACGGAATCCTCGCGCTGGAGCCGCTCGCCGCAAAGGCAAGTCACCCGTTCCTGGCCCGTGCGCTCACGATGGCGGTCGACGGCGCGGATTCCTCGGCCATGCGCGATACGCTCGAAGGTTCGATCCATCACACCCAGGAAGAAGGCGACGACATCGCCAAGGTGTATGAGGCCGGCGGCGGCTACTCGCCGACCATCGGCATCATCGGCGCCGTGCTTGGCCTCATCCAGGTCATGAGCAACCTCTCCGACATCGCAAAGGTCGGTGAAGGTATCGCCGTCGCGTTCGTTGCTACGATCTACGGCGTTGCCTTCGCGAACATCATCTTCCTGCCGTTCGCGGCCAAGTTGAAGCTGCGAACCCGGGCCACGGTCCAGACGGAAGAAATGCTGCTCGAAGGCGCGCTCGCCATCCAGCAAGGCATGAACCCGAAGGTCATCAGAGATCGGCTGATGGGCATGGGGGGAGGCGCTCACGATGATCACGGCAAGGCAGGCGCCGGGGCCGTGGACAAGGCTGCAGCGTAGTCTTGGCATGATTGCCTCGAACGGCGTGATGCTTGCGTAACCCACCACCATGGCGAAGAAGCACAAGCACCCCGAACACGTGAACCACGAGCGATGGCTCGTGAGCTACGCGGACTTCATGACGCTGCTGTTCGCGTTCTTCGTCGTCATGTTCGCGTCCTCGCAGGTGGACTCGAACAAGCTGGGACGGTTCACGGAGTCGTTCACGACGGCCGTGACGTGGAACATGTTCGACTCGCCCGGCGGCTACGGCATGATGGCGCACGACAAGGCGAAGGGCTTCGTGGGCGACGAGCCCGGCGAAGAAGACGAAGACACGAAGGGCAAGAGCAAGGGCGCAGGCGCGAAGGACCAGGAGGCGAAGGAGCTCAAAGAGAAGCTCGAATCCAAGCTCAAGGAGCAGAAGGATCTCGTTTCGCTGAAGGTCATCGAGGCGCACGGCGAGATCATCCTGCGCCTGCCCGAGCGCCTGCTCTTCGACGTGGGCGCCGCAGACATTCGCCCCGAGGGCAGGAACGCCGTGCTCCTCATCGCGCAGGAGCTCGCGCTGCACGAGGTCGCCGTGCGCGTGGAGGGTCACACGGACTCCGCGCCCATCCACACCGACAAATTTCCGTCGAACTGGGAGCTCTCTGGCGCTCGCGCCATGACGGTCCTCCGCGTCATCACGGAGACGCACAAGATGTCGCCTGACCGCCTGTCGGGCGCGGGGTACGGCCAGCACCATCCGATCGCCTCGAACGACTCGCCAGAGGGGCGCGCGCAGAACCGCCGCGTCGATCTCGTGGTCGTGATCGCGGGTCCGTGAGGACGGCACTCTCCACGAAAGCTGGAGAGCCTTTCGGCACGATCGTCGCAGCTACGACTGCTGATGAAACGCTCAGTCGCCCTCGCCGCCGCGCTCGTTAGCCTTGCCACAAGCACTGCCGCCTCTGCCCAGGTCATGGGTGCCGACATCGGCGCCGCAAGCGGGATGGAGGCTGGCGACGACGGCACGGGCACGACGGCGTTTCGGCGCGCACGCACTCGCCTCCGCGCGTCGGTGCTCTGGCAGACCGAGGAGGGCAACAGCGGCATGAGCGCGATCGCCTTCGTCGAGATCGAGCCGCACACGTCGTTCGGCAACGAGATCCGATACACCTACGCGTTCTCGCGACGGATGGAGGCGTTCGGCGGCGCTACCGGCACGTGGGTGCCGCACATCCTCATCGGCGGCGTGGCCGGCGCGACGTTCCTCTTCGGAAAGAGCGAGATGCGGCTCTTCGTCGAGCCGTCGATCTCCGCGCTCCCCTTCGGCACCGATCTCCCGACCAGCGGCGTGCTCATGTGGGGCCTCCTGTCGGTCGGCGTGCGCGGCGACATCTCCAGCCTCGTTGCAGAGAAGAACGGAGAAGAGAAGTGAGATACGCGCGAGCGGCTCTCGTCGCCGTTGCGGTCGGCCTGTCGCTCCTACCGCTGCTCTCCGTGGGGTGCGGGACTGGCACCAGCTGCCTGCGCCTCTCGGACTGCGCGAACGGCATGACGTGCCAGGCGGGCACGTGCACGAGCACGGCTGCGGCGGATGCGGACACGACGGAGGGCTCCGTCGGCAACGCCGCGGACGCCAATACGCAGGCGCTGGACAGCACGCCCGTTGACGCCACGACGACGAAGGACACTGGCGAAGCCGACGCGGAGACCACGAAGGACAACGACGCGGACACGGGAAATGAAGCCGATTCCGCTGCGTCGGAGGCGGATGCCGGATGAAGGGTGCCACTGGCACCGCGCATGCACGACATGAGCTCTGTCCCCCACACGGGACAAGAATCGCGTGAAAGAGGTCAGAGATGTTTCGTTCACTTCACACGGCAGCGACGGGAATGGCAGCGCAAGAGGCCGAGCTCGACTCCATCTCCAACAACCTCGCGAACGCCAACACCGTCGGCTTCAAGAAGACTCGGGCGGACTTCCAGGACCTCGTCTACCAGACCGTTCGCGCCGCAGGCACGCAGACCAGCGCAACGACCGTCGCGCCCTCGGGCACGCAGCTGGGTAGCGGCGTTCGCCTGGTGTCCACATCGCGCAACTTCGGACAGGGCGCGATGCAGAACACGAACAACCCACTCGACCTCGCCATCGAAGGCAACGGCTTCTTCGTGGTGGGGCAGCCGGATGGTCAGCCCGCGTACACGCGCGCCGGCAACCTGAAGACGGACGCGCAGGGCAGGCTATGCACGAGCGAGGGCATGCCGCTCGAGCCGCCGATCACGATCCCGCAGGGCGCCCAGAGCGTCACCATTGGCGCCGACGGAATCGTGAGCGTGGTCCAGCCAGGCCAGACCGCCGCGAACCAGGTCGGCACGCTGCAGATCGCAAACTTCGTGAACCCGGGCGGCCTCAATGCAGTCGGCCACAACCTCTACACGGCCAGCACCGCGAGCGGCGAGGCCCAGGTGGGCGCGCCCGGCTCCAACGGCAGCGGCACGCTCCTGCAGGGAAGCCTGGAGCACGCGAACGTGGAGGTCGTCGAGGAGATGATCGGCCTCATCAGCGCGCAGCGCGCGTACGAGATCAACACCAAGGTCGTGACGGCCGCAGACGAGATGCTGCGCGCAGCGAGCGCGCTCAAATGAAGCACGTCGCGCTCCCCCTCGTTGTACTCCTCGTCGCGGCCCTCTCGGGGACGGCGGCAGCGGAGGCGCCGGCATCGCTGCTGGTCATTCGTGCACGACTCACCGTCGGGGACGTGGTGAAGGATGCCCCGACGGGCGCACGCGACGTGGAGCTCGGACCCGCGCCATCGCCTGGCGCAAGCCGCGTGGTCAGTCGCGATGAGATCGTTCGGTCGCTACGTCGCGCTGGAAAAACAGCCGAATTCGCGATGCCAACCACCACGCGCGTGACACGTGCGTCGGAGCATCTGGCGAGCCGCGCTCTCGCGGAGCTCTCGCGGGCGACCATCACGGCGCAGCTTCCGGCGGGCGTCACGCTGACGCGCGTCGAGGCGACCAGTGACTTCACCGCGCCGTCCGGCACGCGCGTTGGCCAGGCCACGATTCCCAAGCTTCCGAAGACCAAGGGCCCGTTCCACACCACCGCAAACGTGGAGCTACTGCAGGACGACGTCCGCGTGGCGATCATCCCGATCGCGGTGGTCGTGGAGATCAGCGAGGCCGCCGCGGCGCCCGACCTGCGGAAGGGCGCACATGTGACTGTGGTCGTGGAGCGAGCGACCCTCAGCGTCTCCACGGAGGCCACGCTCTTGAAGGACGCCGACGTGGGTGATGCGACGATGGTGATGCTCACGGCGACGAGCCGAACCGTGAAGGTGAAGCTCACGTCGAAGAGCCATGCCGAGCTCCTGGAGGGAGTGCGATGACCAGCACGCAACGGCTCGTTCTCGCTGCGGTGCTGCTGGGGACGGGCGCCGGCTGTGGTCCCGCGCACATCAAGACGTTCGCGCCGCGCCATCGCAAGTACGACCCCGGCGCATACGCGCAGGCCGCGCCCGACGCGAGCCCAGGCGCGGGCTCACTCTACTCCGACGCACGCCCAGGCCTGCTGCAGGACACGCGCGCGCTCCACGTGGGCGACATCGTCGTCATCAGCATCGACGAACAGGCGGACGCAAAGGGCGACGCGACCACCAAGCTTGGCAAGAGCACCGACAGGAACGCGGGCGCCGACGCGGTGCTCGGGCTCTTGCCGGCGCTGAAGCGCCTGAACCCGGAGATGGATACGGCAAAGCTCCTGCAGCTGGCCGCTGCCTCCAACTTCGCCGGCAACGGCGCCACCACGCGCACGGGCACGCTCCAGGGTTCCATCGCGGTGCGCGTGGCGAAGCAGCTGCCGAACGGCGACTTCTACATCGAAGGCACCAAGGTCGTGATGATCAACAACGAGGAATACCACCTCTACATCTCCGGCCTGGTCCGCTGGACCGACGTGAAGACGGACAACACAGTTGCCTCGTCACGCATCGCAGACGCGCAGATCGAGTTCACCGGTCGCGGCGACATGGCTGACCAGCAAGAGCGCGGCTTCCTCGGCAAGGCCCTCGACACAATCAACCCGTTTTGAGGTCCATGCGTCATCCATATTTTCGGCTCTCGTTCGTGCTCATCGTCGCTGCGCTGGTGCTGCTCGTCAGCAAGCCTGCACGCGCGGACCACGTGAAGGATCTCTGTGACGTCGTCGGCGTTCGCGACAACCAGCTCGTGGGCTATGGCGTGGTCACGGGCCTCACCGGCACGGGCGACGATGCCTCTGCTCCGTTCGCGACGCAATCGCTCCTGGCCCTCATGCGCAAGCTCGGCGTGCAGGCGGACGGCACGTCCATTCGGCTGCGCAACGTGGCAGCGGTGCTCGTGACCGCGACCATTCCGCCGTTCGCGCGGCCAGGCACGCGTCTGGACGTGACCATCTCCTCGATCGGCAACGCGCGCTCGCTGCAGGGCGGCGTGCTGGTTCAGACGCCGCTCTACGGTGCGGACGGGCGCGTGTACGCGGTCTCGCAGGGCTCGCTCATCGTCGGCGGGCTCGAGGCACACGGGCAGTCGGCTTCGGTGCAGAAGAACAGCCCAAACGCGGCGCGCATCCCGGACGGGGCCCTCGTGGAGCGACTGATCGCCACCTCGTTCACGGAGAAGGGCAAGATCGTCTACTCGCTGAGGCAGCCTGATTTCCTGCTCGCGCAGCGCATCCAGGAGGCCATCGACAATGAGATGGGCGCGAAGGTCGCGACGGCGGTCGATGGCGGCGCCGTGTCCGTGACGCTCGAGAGCGAGGCCGCGGCAGTCGCGACCATCGCGCGCCTCGGCGAGATCAACGTGAACGCGCCCATGGTCGCGCGCGTCGTGATCAACGAGCGCACTGGCACCATCGTCGCTGGTGGTGACGTGCAGCTCGCGCCTGTCGCCATCGCCACGGGCGGGCTCACCGTGCTCATTCGCGAGACGCCCGACGTGTCGCAGCCCATCGCCCCCGCCGGCCGCGGCGACACGAAGGTGATCCCGCACACCGAAGTCGTGCCCGACGAGAACGGCGCAGGTCGCAACGGCAACACCATGGCCTACGTGAAGGGCGCAGCAAGGCTCGCCGACGTGGCCTCCGCGCTGAGCTCACTGGGCATCCCACCGCGCGAGCTCGTGAGCGTCCTCTCCGCGCTGAAGAGCGCTGGCGCGCTCCGTGCAACACTGGTGGTCCAGTGAAGGAGCGTAGCTGTGAAGATCGATGACACCCGCCACATCCAGCCGCTCATTGCCAAGCAAACCCCTCCGTCGGAGGAGCATCGGGTCGCGAAGGAGTTTGAGGGCATCTTCCTCAGGAAGATGCTCGCGTCGCTCGAAAAAACCACGTCGATGACCGGGAAGGCACCGGGCTCGCAGATGTACGGACAGATGGTGACGGATGCGCTGGCCGACGCGATGGGCCGGGGCGGCGGCATCGGCCTCGCGGATTCCCTGGAGAGGATCCTCGGCGAGAAGAAATGAAGGGTGACTGCGTTTTTTTTCCCGTCCCCCCTAAAGTCGCGCCTCGCGCGCCCGTCCATGTCTGGTGATGGCAGCGTCGCCCCCGAAGGGCCCGCCGCCCACTTCACTCGCTAACGAATCGAGGAGCTCATGAAGGTCGATCCCCGCGCAATCTCCGCCTACCAGAACACGGTCAACCTCTCTGAACGCGCAGGCCGCGTGAAGGGCAACGGCGGCGTGGAAGGCGGACGGTCGAAGGGACAGACCTCGCAGGTGCGCGGCGCCGAGGACGCACGCGTCACGATCTCGCCGGAGGCCCGTCAATTGGCCGCCGGTGCCGCTGTACAGGCGGCCAGCACCACGGATGCCGCCGGCGTGGACGCCGCGAAGGTCGCCGCGCTGAAGGACAAGATCGCGAGCGGCTCGCTCGAGCTCGACTCCCGCGCGATCGCGCAGCGGCTCGTGGACCGGACGGGTTGAGCCATGGCCGACTCCCTCAAGGCTGCGCTCTCGGACCTGACTGACATCCTGATGCGTGAGCGCAAGGCGCTCGAGTCCATGGATGTGAAGAGGGTCGAGGAGCTCTCCCAGAGCAAGCTCCGCTGCCTCTCCGCGCTGGAGACGGCGACGCTCGAGGAAAAGAAGCAGATCGACAAGCGTGACGTGCACGAGGTCCTGACCTTGGCGCGCGACAACCAGCGGCTGCTCGTACACGCGCGCGCATGCATCCGAGGCGCGCTGGCCGCGCTCGCAGGCACCGCGTCTGGTGACAACCGCACCCCGGCGCCCGTCCGCATCAACGTGCGAGGCTGATCGATGGGCCTTGGCAGTCTCCTCGGACTTGCGCAGAGCGGCCTCGCCGCGAATGCCTACGCGCTCGACATCACGGGCAGCAACGTCTCCAACGTCAACACGCCCGGCTACAGCCGCAAGACGCCTGACCTCGCGAGCATGCTCGGTGGCGGCGTCACTGCGGGCAATGCCTCGCGCGTGTTCGACCAGTTCTCCGCGGCGCGCATGATCGTCACGGGCGGCAGCTCCTCGGCCGCGGGCGCGCGTGACAACGCGCTGGGCTCCGTGTCGCAGCTCTTCAACGAGACACAGAGCTCCGGGATCGCAGACGCGATGTCCCGGTTCTTCTCGTCCATGAGCGCGCTCGCCGCATCCCCCGACGACACGACCACGCGCGGCGCCATGCTCTCAGCGGCTGATTCGTTCGCGACCGAGGTGCGCGGCGTGGCCACGGACCTTGCCTCGCAGCGCGACAGTCTGCTCTCCCAAGCGAAGAGCACGGCCGACGAGATCAACGGCCTCACCGCGCAGATCGCGGCGCTCAACGGCGACATCACGAAGGCAAAGGCTTCCGGTGGCGATGCAAGCAGCCTGGAGGACAAGCGACAGTCGCTCGTGGGAGACCTCTCGCAGCGCGTGGACGTGAAGGTGGTGACGGACGCGACGGGCCAGGTGACCATCCTGGGCGGCGGCACCGCGCTGGTGTCTGGCGGCAACGCGACCAGGCTCAACGTCGGCATGGACGCATCGGGCAACACGCAGGTGACCGCATCGGCGAATGGCGGCCCGGGCGCAGACGTGACCGGAAGCATCGCCGGCGGGAAGCTCGCTGGCCTCATCACCGCGCGTGACAGGGACATACCGGCGATTCAATCGAAGCTCGACACCTTCGTGTCCGAGATCGGAACCGCCATGAACACGCAGCATGCGGCTGGCTACGGCGCGGACGGGGTCACGGGCAGAGCGCTCTTCTCCTTCGGCGGACCGCCGGGCACCGCGCAGTCGTTCGCGCTGGATTCGCAGATGGTGGGCCACCCCGAGCGCGTGGCAGCTGCCGCTGACCCCGCCGCCGCGTCGGGTGACAACGGCAATGCGGCGCTGCTCGCTGGTCTGGGCACGCAGCAGATCGCTGGTTTTGGCACCAGGACTCCATCCGATGCGTTCAGCGACATCGTCGGCTTCGTCGGCACGACCAAGCAGTCCGCCGACCGCGAGGTGGGTGTGCAGCAGAGCCTCTACACGCAGGCAAAGACCATGAATGACTCCGCCAGCGGCGTCTCGCTCGACGAGGAGATGGCGAACCTCTCCATGTACCAGCGCGCGTACCAGGCGAACGCAAAGGTGCTCCAGGCGGCCGACCAGCTCCTCGCTGGTCTCATGCAGGCGCTCTGAGCCGTTTCACGTTGGCTTGATTCTTGGACGGACGTCTTCCATGCGTATCACGAACTCCATGCAGTACGACGCTTTGAGCAGCTCCACACAGCGGCTCGAGAGCCGCCTGCTCGATGCGTCCAGGACGGCGTCCACCGGTCTCAAGATCGCGGCACCCGAGGATGATCCGGCAGGTGCGGCGGCGCTCGTCCGCCTGGGCACCATGGAGGATCAGACCCAGAGCTTTCAGTCGTCCATCCAGCGAGTGCAAGGCGATGCGGAGCTCGCCGAAGGCACCCTCGCGAGCGCCACGGACCTCTTCACGGAGGCGAAGTCCGTTGCGCTGCAGGGCTCGTCCGGGGCGCTCTCCGCGAGCGATCGGGCGATCCTGTCTTTGCAAGTGGACGGCATGATCGGCAATCTCTTGAGCCTGGCCAACACGAAGGGTGAGCACGGCTTCATCTTTTCTGGAACGCTCACCCAGACCGCGGCGTTCGATGCCACCGGCATCTTCCAGGGCAACGACAGCACCCGCAACGTGGACATCGCGCAGGGCGTGTCCGTCGTCGCCAACACCAGCGGCGCGAAGGCGTTCACGGCGGCGGGCGGCACCGACGCGTTCCAGGCGCTCCGGGACCTGAAGACGGCGCTGGACGCGAACGACCCGACCGCGATCGCTGCCAGCGTCAAAGGATTGGACGATGCACACGGTCAAATCACTGCCGCTCGCGCCGATACCGGCCTCTTGATGAGCCGCCTCACCACCACACAGTCCACGCATTCGCAGAGCCTGACCATGCTCGCGAGCGCGAAGCACGACATCGCCGACGCGGACCTTCCGACCGCGTATTCCCAGCTTTCGCAGGCACAAACGACGTACACGCAAGCGATCGCGGTGGGCAAGCAGGTGCTCTCGACGCTGTCGGCGTGGTTCACGGCGTGAAATGCCTCTCAAGGTTTTCCCGAGAGTGCCGTTCTGATCTGCCCCTGGCACCCTCCGTGCACCTCCCTCGAACATGCTGATGTTCACGCGGCGGCTGGGAGACAAGATCGTGATCGGCGGATGCGTGGAGGTACGCGTCGCCGAGATCCACAAGAGCACGGTGCGGCTTGCGATCGACGCGCCCCACTCGCACAGCGTGGTGCGCGGTGAGGTCTACGAGGCCGTCGCGAAGGCGAACCTCGCGGCCGCCGACGCTGAGCTGGACGAGCACGCGTTGCTTGGCGGTGGCAAGCCCGGCTCCGAGCCCACACGCGACCAGGCAACCACCGACAGCGCGAACGGTGACGAGCGATGAGCGTGTCGTTCACCGACGACGTCGCGACCGCGAATGCCGCCGTGCTCCTGATGCCTCCGCGCTCGAAGCGCGAGGTGCTCGAGGCGAAGCCACGCGGCAGCGTCGTGACCCTGCCGGATGGAACGCCTGCGCTCTTCACGGACGTGGGTCTGCTTGGCGCGGTTGCGAACGCGGAGATCTTCCGTCGCTCGTTCGATGCGATGAAGGGCCAGAAGACGCTGTCAGTCGTGTTCGGTATGGGCGTGGGCTACGCGGTGCGCGAGCTCCGCGCACGCACGCAGGGCAACATCCTCGTGTACGAGCCCGACCCCGCGCTGCTGCGCACGCTGCTCGAGCACGGACCGACGGATCTTGGGGGCGTTCACGTCACCACGGACCTGATGGAGCTCGAGGCGATGTGGCCAGCGCTGACCAACGAGACGACCGCGACGCTCTTCATCACGCAGGGCTACGCGAACGTCTTCCCCGAGGAGCTCCTGGCCCTTCGGGCGTCGATCCAGAAGCTGATCTGCGACACCGAGATCATCGAGAACACGCGCTCTGCGCGCTTCTCCGAGTGGATCGGCCACATGGCGCAGAACCTCCACGTGCTATCGGACACGTCACCGGTGACGGCGCTGTCGGGCTCGCTCGAAGGAGTGCCCGCGTTCATCGTCGGCGCCGGTCCTTCGCTGGACAAGAACATCAAGGCGCTCGCCGATGCGAAGAAGAAGGGCATCGTGATCGCCGTCGACGTCGCGGGCAGCGCGATGGATCGCAACGGCATCGCGCCGCACGTGATCGTGAGCCTCGAGGCGCTGAACCTCTCCAAGCACATCGCCAGCCTCTCCTACATCAAGGATGTGATTCTTTCCCCGAGCCTCACCGGGCACCCGGACTGCTTTCGCGTCCAGGCGGGCCACGTCATGCCCTTCTTCGAGGCGCTCGGCCCGTTCTCCGCCGTGGTGAAGCTCGCGGACGTTCCTGGCGTCATCGTCGGTGGCAGCGTCTCCACGGTTGCGTTCTCGCTCGCCACGCTGTTCGGCTGCTCGCCGATCGTGCTCGTGGGACAGGACCTCGCGTACTCCGGCGCGTCCACCCATGCGAGCGGCACTGCGTTCGATGGCTGCAAGGTGCAGAAGGACGAAGCCGGCAAGCACGTCGCCTTCACCTACAACGAGACGATCACCGAGGTGCGCGCGGAGTCGAAGCTCGGTGCGGCGCCGGCCAGAGACCCGATGTTCGAGGTGCCCGCGTGGGGCGGCGAGTCCGATGTCATTTCCACCGCGTCGTTCAACGCGTTCCGCCTGTGGTTCGAGATCTGGGCGACGTCGATGCAAGGGCACGTGGAGCTCGTCAACGCGACGGAGGGCGGCTCGCGCATCGCGGGCTTCCGCGAGGCGACGCTGGCAGACGTGCTGAAGAGCCTCCCCGACACGAACGTCTCCGTGGATGACCTGGCGACGATCGCGAAGACGAAGCGTCCGCCGCTCTCCCGTCGCGCCGTCGCGCGCTTCTTCGATTCACAGATCGAGGCGACGACCCGCGTCGAGCGCCGCGCGAACGAGCTGTCCCGCATCGCGCGAGACGCGCGTGCCGTCATCGACAGCGAAAAACCGGCGGAGATCGTCCGCGCCTTCGATGCACTCACCGTCGCAGAAGAAGCGGTCCGCGCGGCATCCGCGAAGGTGCCCATGCTCTCGGGCTTTCTCTATGGCGACACCGCCAAGCTCAAGGCCGCGATGCCGGACACGAACGGCATGGACATGCGGCAGGAGGCCCAGCAGGGCGTCGCATCGAGCGTCGATCTCGCGCGCGTCATAGCCAAGGGCGCGCGCGCTCTCCGCCAGGAGCTCGAGCGCGGCAAACGAAACGTGAGAACCGAGTCACCGAAAACCCCAAGGCAGCAGTCGAGGAAGTCATCATGTCTGTGATCATTCAAACGAACGTCGCGAGCTTGCAGGCACAGAAGAACCTGTCCATGGCGCAGAACTCCCTGGCCGCCAGCTTCAACCGTCTCTCCAGCGGCTATCGCATCAACAGCGCCGCCGACGACGCGGCTGGCCTTGCGATCAGCGAGAGCATGAAGATGCAGATCCGCTCGTACACGGTGGCGGAGCGCAACGCCAACGATGCGATCAGCATGGCGCAGACCGCTGACGGCGCGCTTGGCCAGGTCTCCGACATCATGCAGCGCATGCGTGAGCTCGCGACCCAGGGTGCGAACGGCAGCCTCCAGACCTCGGACCGCGGCTACCTCCAGACGGAGTTCAGCCAGCTTCAGGCCGAAGTGAAGCGCATCATGACGAGCGTCAAGTTCAACGGGCTGAGCCTGATCACCGCGGCGTCCAGCAACGTGCAGTTCCAGGTCGGCATCAACAACGTCACCTCCGACCGCATCAACCTGACGTTCGGCGGCGTGAAGCTGACGTCGCTGCTGTCGGCGACGACGACGCTCTCCGGGCTCGCGACCAGCTCCCAGTCGGCGCTCGACACGATCGACGGAGCGCTGAAGTCCGTGTCCACCAGCCGCGCCCGCTTCGGCGCGACCATGAACCGGCTCACGATCACGACCTCGAACATCGAGACCATGCGGCTCAACATGTCCGCCGCGAACAGCCGGATCCGTGACGTGGACGTGGCGGCCGAGACGGCGCAGATGTCCCGCGAGCAGGTCCTGGCTCAGGGCGGCGCAGCCATCCTTGCCCAGGCGAACCAGGTTCCGCAGATCGCGCTCTCGCTGCTCAAGGGCTGATAGTATGCTCGGCGGATGGTAAGCCGCCGCCGAGCCCGAGACGCCTCGCGATGATGTCGCGCGCTCTCCTGTGCGCCGCGCTCATCGTGGCGACGGATCCCGCGGCCGGGTGCAAGGATCTGCGGTCGTTGACCAGGGGGAGTGGCACGGCTGAACCGGACCCAGCGACAACGCCGCAGACCAGCGGCGCGGGCGGAGGCTTCGCGCCGAACGGCCCCGGCTCCGCACCACGCGTGCCGAACGCGCCGCCCCCCGGAGACGCGCTGCTCACGCTGGGCACGGGCGAGTGGTTCAACTACGGCCCGGACGGACCGCGCTTCGCGGTGATGTTGCCGCAACGCCCGCAAGAGTCGGTGCGCAGCGTTCAGCTCGGGGGCGTCGTCATCTCCGCCAAGCAAGCGACCTCGTCGCGGGTCGGTGCACTCTACACATTTATCTTCTTCGATCTTCCGCCCACGGTGCGGACGGACGCGCGCGGCACCCTCGACGCCGTGCGTGACGACGCCATCCGTGGTCTGCCAGGCGCGGTGCTCAGGGGTGAGCGCCAGATCGTCATTGGCAGGAACCCGGGACGGGAGTTCCAGGCAGAGGCCACGGCGCAGTTCCCGATGCTGCTCACCGGGCATGTGTACGTGGTGGGCAGGCGCGTCTACGAGCAGCTGATCACCGTGCCTTCGTCCGTGGGCGAGGTCGCCACCTACGTGGACAAGTTCTTCGGCTCGCTCAATGCTGGGCCGGAGGGCATGGGCGCCACGCTTTCGGACACGCCAAGCGCGGTGGACACGGCTCCCGATCCGGCGCCGTCGGCGAAACCGAAAAAGAAGCGCTGAATGCGGAGCACGCTCGCGCGCGCGCTCATGTTGCTCTTCGTGTTGCTCGTGGCCGTGGACGCGGTCCTTGGTGAGCGGCCCCCGTCACCCGTCGGCAAGAGCGCGCCAGCGGACGCGTTCTCGGCGGAGCGCGCCCTGGCTTTTGCGCACGCGCTCCTGCCGGATGCATTGCCGCATCCGGTCGGCTCCGCGGAGAACGATCGGGTGCGTGAGCGCCTGGTCTCCGCCTTCGAGGAGCTCGGCTTCCATGCAACCGTGGAGACCGGAAGCGCGTGCAGCCCACGTGGCCGCTGTGCCACGGTGAAGAACGTCGTCGCCACCCTGAAAGGCGCGCGAGAGGAGGCGCTGCTGGTATCCGCACACTACGACTCGGTTGCCGCCGGGCCGGGCGTGGGGGACGATCTTGCGGGCGCGGCGAGCGTCCTCGAGATCGCGCGCTCGCTCGCGAGCGACGGTCCGCACGAGCTCACGGTCGTGTTCCTCATCGACGACGGCGAAGAGGCGGGCCTGCTTGGCGCGCGCGCATTCATCGACGAGAGTCCGGAGGCGAAGTCGGTCCGGTGGGCGGTGAACATGGACAACCGCGGCGATCGCGGGCCCGCCATGATGTTCGAGACCAGCCCGGGCAACGCCGAGCTCGTGCCGCTGTTCGGCGGAGCCGCCCGACGCCCCGTCGCGACCTCTCTCTTCTACGAGGTCTATCGCCGCATGCCGAACGACACGGATTTCACCGTGTGGAAGCGCGCAGGCATCAAGGGACTCAACTTCGCGTTCATCGGCGGCGCGGATCGCTACCACACGCCGCAGGACGACTTCGCGCACCTCGACCCGAGGAGCGTCCAGCACGAAGGCGAGTGCGCCCTGGCCGCCGCGCGCGCGATCGCCACACATCCGCCATCGCAGGAGACGCAGACGGACGTCGTGTACTTCGATCTGTTCGGCGCCGCGCTGGCCACGTGCCCCGCGCGGTTCGCCCTGCCGCTCGCGCTCGCCGTGTTGCTGATCTATCTCGTCGCTGCCACGATCCGCGTGCGGCAAGAGCTCACCACCGTCCGGCAGGTCCTGCTCGAGAACGCGGCGTGGCCGCTCGCGCTCGCGTTCGCCGTGGCCGCGACGCTCGCTTTGTTGCAGCTCTTTCCTCCGGGCACGCGGTTCGGTCCGGAGGCGCTGGGAGCTAGCGCGGCATACACGCTCGTGGGCGCTGCTGCCGCCGCGCTCGTCCTGGGTGGTATGCGACGCTGGGTATCCGGTGCATCTGCGCACGCTCCCTGGCTCGCGTTTCTGATCGTGGGCGTCGTCGTCGCGGCGCTCTTGCCTGGCGCGAGCTACCTCTTCTTCTTCCCGGGCGTGGTCGCGGCTGGGGCCGAGATGGTGTTGGGGCTCGCCACGACCCGCGAAGGCTCCGTGCTCCGCGCCGCCGGCTCCCTGCTGCCAGTCGCCGCAAGTGCGATGGTATGGGCGCCAGTGCTCTCTGGTGTGGAGGCCGCGCTCGGGATGGCGATGCCCACTATTTTCACTGTCATCGGTGTGGTCATGGTCTTCCCGGTGGTCGCGCTCATCCGTCGGCGTCGGCGGTTGCTCGTCGTGGCTGGTGGCGCCTTCGCCTTTGCGTTGCTGCTCCTTGTGTGGACGCCGAGAATGCCGTGATACGGTGAACTGTTCGCCGACCGTGAGTTGGAACACGCGGGCGCTTACGTGTTTGCTTGTGGAGGCCTAGATGAAGTTGGGGTGGATCGCTGGTGCGTGTGCGTTGTTGGCGGCCGGCATTGCGGTTGCGTCGTGCGGAACCGCCGATACGAGCGTGTTCAACGGCGGCGGCATTGATGACGCCGGGCCGGACCTCTCCGAGGGCGGCATCGGCTTCGGCAAGGGCGACTCCGGCGGCGGTGGCTCGTGCAAGCCGCTCACGTGCAAGGACCAGAGCATCTCGTGCGGTCAGGCCGGCGATGGCTGCGGCGGGAAGATCACCTGCGGTAGCTGCACCACTCCCCAGACGTGCGGTGGCGGCGGGAAGCCCAGCGTGTGCGGCGGCGCCGACGGCTGCGTCCCGAAGACGTGCAAGGATCTCGGCATCACATGCGGCCCCGCGGGCGACGGCTGCGGCGGCGTGCTCGCAAACTGCGGCACGTGCACCTCTCCCGAGTTCTGTGGTGGCGGTGGCCCCAGCAAATGCGGCGGCGGTCTGCTCGGTGACGGCGGCGTGCAGCTCCTGCCCGACGGCGGCATGTGCAACGGGCGGACCACGTGCTCGCCGAACGAGTGCGGACCGATCGCGGATGGCTGCGGCGGACTCCTCGCGTGTCCCGTATGCCCTGCCGGCACCACGTGCGGCGGCGGCGGCACACCCAGCGTGTGCGGTGCGCCGAAATGCAGCAAGGCGTCGTGCATGGGTCAAGGCGCGGACTGCGGCTACATCGCCGATGGATGCGGCGGTTTGCTCGACTGCGGCGGCCCCAACGCTTGCGCGGTCGGCTTCTGCGGCGGCGGCGGTGCGAACAAGTGCGGCACTGGCGTGGACGGCGGGGTCGCTTGCATCAACTTCTGTCAGAACCAGGTCAACAACTGCGCGGGCGGCGGCACCACGTCGATCACGGGCACCATCTTTGCGCCGAACGGCACGCTGCCGCTCCCGGGCGCCGTGGTGTACGTGCCCAACGCGTCCAAGGTCTATCCGTACGGCATCGCCACCTTGACGGACGGCGTGAGCGGCGGCGTGTGCGACTCGTGCAGCGCGACTGCGAGCGGCAGTCCGCTCGTCAGCGCCGTGTCGGGCTTCGACGGCTCGTTCACGCTCACCAACATCCCCGCAGGTGTGGCGTTCCCGCTCGTGATCCAGATGGGTCACTGGCGTCGCGTCGTCACCGTACCCGCCGTCACGGCGTGCACGAACGCCGGTGTCGCAGCGGCGCTCACGCGCTTGCCCAAGACGCAGCATGAAGGCGGCGCGGCCGACAACATCCCGCTCTTTGCGCTCACCACGGGCCAGGTTGACGGCCTCGAGTGCGTGATCCGGAAGCTCGGCGTCGCCGACAGCCAGTTCGGCAACCCAGGCAGCGCCACACGCGTCCAGCTCTATCAGGACACGGAGGCGGGCGGAACGGCTGCGCCTGGCGCACGCATCGACGGCGCCACGCCGCCGATCGATACGCTCATCGCCAGTCAGGCGCAGCTGGAGAAGTACGACGCGGTCATCTTCGCCTGCACGGGCGCGCCGGCGAACAAGGCGCCCGTGGCCCGCACGTTCGTCTACAACTACGCGAACGAGGGCGGTCGTGTCTTCGCCACGCACTACAACTACACGTGGCTGTACGACGCGAACGGCTTCGCCTCTTCGTGGGGCGGCGCCGCCACGTTCATCCCCGACAACGCCAGCTACAACAACAACGCCGCGAACGACACGGGCCTCGTCAGCACCACTGCCAAGGGCGGGCTCTTCGACAAGTGGCTCGGCGTCACGCCTGCGGTGAAGGCGCTCTCGGCCACCATGCCCGATCGCGTCGCCCTGTCCGACCCACGCTATGACGTGTTCACGCCGCTGGGCGCGGGCGCAGAGGCGTACATCACGCAGTACAACCCCGCGGTCCCGGCGCCAGTGTTCCACTTCACGTTCAACACTCCTCTGAACGTGCCCATGCAGTGTGGTCGCGTCATCTTCAGCGACTTCCACGTGGCCATCGGCAACACGTACAACGCCACGTTCCCGAGCGAGTGCAACGCGAACCCGCTCACCGCACAGGAGAAGATCCTGGCGTTCATGCTGTTCGACCTCACGTCGTGCATCCAGACCATCACGCCGACCTGCCCCAAGCAGGGCTGCGGGTTGCAGACGTGTGGCCCCGCGGGCGACGGCTGCGGCGGTCAGCAGGACTGCGGAGTGTGCGGCGCAAACCAGGTCTGCCAGGGCTCGCCATCGATGTGCGTCACCCCGGCGTGCACGAAGGCCACATGCAAGGCAGGCCAGTGCGGCACCATTCCGGACGGCTGCAACGGCACGGTCGACTGCGGCATGTGCCAGGGCGGCCAGGTCTGCGGCGGCGGAGGTCCGAACCTCTGCGGCTCGAACGCGTGCGTGGCAACCACGTGCGTGGCGCAAAACATCCAGTGCGGTCCGGCCGCGGATGGTTGCGGCAATCTCCTGCAGTGCGGCTCTTGCCCTGCGGGCCAGATCTGCGGCGGCGGCGGCAAGCCCGGCATGTGCGGCACTCCGTCGTGCAAGCCGCGGACGTGCGCTCAAGCGGGCGCGAACTGCGGTCCGGTCGCAGACGGCTGCGGCAGCATCCTCGACTGCGGCGCGTGCACCGCGGGCAAGACCTGCGGCGGCGGCGGCGTCGCCAATCAGTGCGGCGGAGCGGTCGTCAAGTAGAGCGGCCGTCAAGTAGAGCTCCCATACTCTGCCAGGGGGTCCCTGCTGGGGGGTGACGATAGGCCTTGCGGGGTCTATCTCTGGGCGATGACATTTTCCGTCGTCACTGGGGCCAACAGGGGTATCGGTCTCGCGCTCGCAGCAGCGCTCAAGTCTCGCGGAGGCACAGTCCTCGCGGCCTGTCGGTCCTCAGCGAAGGAGCTCGATGCGCTCGGCGTGGAGATCGCGAACGGCGTGGACGTGGCCACCGACAAGGGCATTGCAGCGCTCGTGTCGGCGGTCGGCACGCGCAACATCGATCTCTTGATCAACAACGCGGGCATCCTGATCTGGGGTGACAAGCTCGGTGAGCTCGACGTCGACGGCATCCGAAAGCAGTTCGAGGTCAACGCGCTCGCCCCGCTGCGCGTGACCGATGCGCTGCGCGATCGCCTCGTCAAAGGCTCCAAGGTCGCGCTGGTCACGAGCCGGATGGGCTCGATCGACGACAATGGATCTGGCGGCGCTTACGGCTACCGCATGAGCAAGGCCGCGCTGAACATGGCCGGTAAATCACTCGCGCTCGACCTCAAGGACCGCGGCGTCCCCGTCGCGCTCCTCCACCCCGGGATGGTGAAGACCGACATGATCGGCAATCACGGCGGCCAGGTGGAGCCCGCCGACGCGGCCCGCGATCTCCTCGCCCGCATCGACGAGCTCACGCTCGAGACGACCGGAGGCTTCTGGCACGCGAACGGTCAGCGCCTGCCCTGGTAGCGGCACGTCGGGCTCAGAAGCCTCAGGGGCGCGCGGTGATGCGGAAGCTCCGCACGAATCGCGTCAGATCGCGCGCGAGGTCGAACGTGACCTCCGACGTGGCGATCTCCTTTCCGGCCATGTCGAAGACCTTGCCGGGCAGCCAGCTCATGGAGTGGCTGAGGCGCAGGAGCTTCACGTTCTTCTGACCCAAGTAGCGAAAACGCTCGCCGCTGTCTGCCACGAACGTGAAGTCGTAGCGGAGCCGGCGCGTCATCAACACGTCCATCTCCAGCGTGCCCTCGAGCGGACAGCGCACGCCGAAGCCCTCCGCGGTGAGCTCACCCGTGATGGCGACAGTGCGCGTGCGCGCGAAGTCGCTGAGGCTGCGCGAGCGCGCGCGCAACGCGAACAAGAACGGGCGCTCTGCGTTGGGCGCCTTGCTCCCGACCCCTGCACGCTCTGCGGTGGCGGACAGGCGATAGGTGCCGCTCATCGTCTCCTCGAAGGCCAGATTCTTCGGTGCGGGCGTGGCGTCGTTCGCGGGTATCGCGCTCGGCGGGGCCGGCGCAGCGACCGGTGACGACGCCGCGAGGTGATCGATGCGCGCGTCCAGCACCTCCGCGGTGCGCAGCGCGAGCGCCATGATCGTCATCTGCGGGTTCACGCCGAGGCTCGAAGGGATGACGCTGCCATCGGCGACGTAGAGCCCGGCCACGTCGTGAGCCTCGCCGTCGGGACCCACGCACGAGCGACGCGGATCCGTGCCCATCCGACACGTGCCGAGGGGGTGGTATGCGGACACCTCGAAGTCGCCCGCGCGCATCTTCATCTCGCGCAGGCGCGTGAGCCCTGCGTCGTTCGTGATCTCTTCCATGCCGTGGACCATGGGCATCACGCGCTTCGCGCCGGCGCGCAGGAATACCTCCGAGAGGATGCCCATCCCGCGCTGCATCTGCGCCACATCCTTCTGGCCGAGGTTGTAGAAAATCATCGGCATGCCGCCCGGCCCCGCGCGCACGGAACCTCGGCTTTTGTCCTGAATCATGAGCCCAAAGGATGCCACGTGCTGGTAGCGCGACATCACATCCATGAAGCGCTCGCCCACCCACGGGATGGCGACGGCGGTCACGTCGAAGGGCTGTGACGCGCCCTCGAACATGAGACCCTCGTGCGCGTAGTCCTCGATCGCGGTGGCCTGCGGGATACCGCGCGACATGTCGATCTCTTCCTCGAAGAGCGCCATCACCTTCGTGGCGGGATGGATCGAGAGATTTTTTCCCAGGAAGCCGGAGCCCTGCATCAGCCCGTTCTTCTGGAGCAAGAGCGGCGTGTAGAGGGCGCCGCCGGCGACGACGACGGACTCCGCGCGAATCGTGAGCGTACGACCGGAGGAGAGTCGCGCAGTGACGCCGCGCGCGCGGCCGCCCTCGACGTGGATCTGCTCGACGCGGGCGCCGGTGACGAGCTCCGCGCC
This sequence comes from Myxococcales bacterium, assembly GCA_025355005.1. GTDB lineage: Bacteria > Myxococcota_A > Polyangia > Polyangiales > Polyangiaceae > JANXLV01. Next base: position 142,823 of record JANXLV010000019.1, read on the forward strand.
ACGCTTGAGCGCCTCGGGCACGTAGCTCACGTCGGTGGAGCGCTTTGCGCCGGTGGGGCAGCCGAAGCAACACACGCCCTGACCGTCGCAGTCGGGTGCGTTGCGGCGCAGCGGCTTGTGCGAGAGGCCCATGAGGTTTGCCCCGCGACCGACGACGCGGTCGGAGCCGCCGAGGAGCGAGCGCTTCGCCTCCGCCACACCGAGCATGGATTCCACGCGGTCGTAGTAGGGAGAGAGGCTGTCGGGCGTGTGCATGGTGAGGCCGTAGCGCTCACCCCAGCGCGCGAACGTGTGCGACGGCGCGCGGTAGCAGGTGCCGGAGTTGATGGTGGTGCTACCGCCCACGCCGCGGCCTGCGAGGACGGCCGCCGCCACGTTGCCGATCGCGATCGAGCCGCCGAGCGACAGGTACATCTTCGCGTACGCGTCCTGTGATCGACCGCGGAACTCCGTGCGCGAGTTGAAGTGACCGCCTTCGAGCATGATCACGGCGCGACCCCGCCTGGCGAGTTCGTACGCGACGGCGGCTCCGCCTGCGCCCGTGCCGATCACCACGACCTCGCACGTGAGGTCGAGGTCCGTGTCCACGTTGCGGCCGTCCGTCACGCGCTGCATGTACGGCGCGACCTCCGCGACCTTCGGCGTGTCGAACTCGCGGCGGCACGGGACCTTCGATGCGACGCGTTCGTCGGCGAAGTGGGCGGACTTCAGCGGCGTGAGCAGGCCGCGGAGAAGCCACCGCTCGTGCCGTGAGCCGCTCTCACTCCAGGCGACGATCGCGCGCTCCGCGGCCTCCGGAGAGAGCTGGGTCAGCGGCAATCCGAGCCGCGTGACGGGCCACGCCTCCGCCGCCCAGAGGCCGGCCTTCATCGCGCGGACCATGCCGGGACCGAGGTTGACCGCAAGGCGCTCGAAGCGCGCGATCGAGGTGGAGTCCGCGCCGGGGAGCGAGGAGGAGGCGGGCATCGCGGCGCGGGCGAGGGAGAGGGCGATCTTGCGCTCGTGGGAAGAGAGGAAGGACGAGGACGAGGAGATGGACGACGACATCGACTCCGACATCGACGTCGACGATTCGATCGGGGTTGGGTTGGACTCGTTGCGGGTGCTTTTTGCCCCGTCCGCTGTCACCTTGTGCATGAGCGCTCTCCGTTGACGACGTCTTCGTTTCGTATATTCTGTAAAAATAGAACGCACGATGCAAGGGGAAATGTAGGGTGAACGTAAAAGACGAGTCAGTTCGGGGAGAAGGCGGGGCCGGTTTTGCTTCAGAGGTGGCTGGCGACGGGGCCGGCGAGGCGCGGGCGTCTGCGAAATGGAACGACGTGCGGTTTGTGGCCGGCTCGGGTGGGCGGCCTGGGCACGTCGAGAGCTTCTTCCTCAAGTTGAACGACCCCGATGGGCGGCGGGCGCTCTGGCTCAAGGCGACGATCCTGGAACGGCATGGCGGAGACGTGGTCGCCGAGGCATGGGCGATCGCGTTCGATCGTGAGGGCGGGCACGTCGGCGTGAAGGACAGCGTGCCCCACTCGCAGGCGAGTTTCGGCGTTGTCGGGCTGGATGCGCATGTATGCAATCTGCATCTATCTTCGGGGCGCGTGACGGGGTCCGTCGGTGAGGGCGACGCGCGGATCTCGTTCGACCTGCGCTTCACGATGGCATCGCCGCCGCTCGTGCCGTTCCCCAGCGAGCGCATGTACGTGACGAGGCTCCCCAGCACCAAGCTCGTGTCGCCGCACCCCGACTCTCGCTTCACCGGCACGTACACCGCGAAGGGCGAGACCGTGGAGGTCAACGCGTGGCGCGGCATGGAGGGTCACAACTGGGGCACGCGTCACACGGAGCTCTACGCGTGGTGCCACGTGAACCAGTGGCTGGGCAACGACGACCTCTTGTTCGAGGGGTTCACCGGGCGCGTGAAGGTCGGGCCCGTGCTCGCGCCGCCCGTGACACTGCTCTGCGTGTGGCATCGCGGCGTGCGATACCATTTCAACGATCCAGTGACGCTCGTGCGCGCGCGTGGCCACATCACGGACCTCCGAAAATGGCGCTTTCATGCGAAGAACCAGCTCGCTGAGGTGTCGGGTGAGATGTTCGCGGAGACCACGGACTTCGCGGGCCTCGCCTACGAGAACCCCGATGGCAGCATCACGAATTGCCTGAACTCCAAGATCGCCCGCGGGCGCCTGCGCCTCAGCGTGAAGGGCCGGCCCGACGTGGATGTCATCACGAACGCCGCCGCATTCGAGATAGGAACCAAGAACGCAAAGCATGGAGTGCACATGCTCGCGTGAGCGCAGAGCGCCCCGCTGGCCGCGTTCCGCGCTAGCCTCCCGCACATGGACGTCGGACTCTCTTACAAGCAGAAGCGGCCCGACGGCGCGTTCGACGCGATCGTCATCGGGTCTGGCATGGGCGGCCTCACGGCTGCGGCCGCGCTCGCGAAGCAGTGGAAGAAGCGCGTGCTCGTGCTGGAGCGCCACTACACGGCCGGCGGCTTCACGCATGCGTTCACGCGGCCTGGGTACGAATGGGATGTAGGTGTACACTACATCGGTCAGGTCGGTCCCGGTGGCGCGCTGCGTGCTCCGTACGACTGGCTCACTGACGGCGCGCTCGACTGGGCAAAGCTGCCCGACGTCTACGACCGCGTCTACCTCGGCGACCGCGCCTACGACTACGTCAGCGGCACGAAGCGCTTCATCCAGCAGATGAAGTCGTATTTTCCCGGCGAAGAGGCCGCGATCGAGAAGTACGTCGCGCTGGTGAAGAGCGCGGCGCGGTCGGGCACCACCTTCGCGGTCGATCGCACGCTGCCGAAGCTCGCGTCGCGCCTCCTGGGCCCGCTCTTGCGCGCGCCGCAGATGCGCTACGCGTCGCGCACCACGCGCGAGGTCCTGATGGAGCTCACACGCAACGAGGAGCTCATCGCCGTGCTCACCGCGCAGTTCGGCGACTACGGCCTGCCGCCGAGCAAATCCAGCTTCGCCATCCATGCCATGGTCGCCGCGCACTATCTGGGCGGCGGCTACTTCCCCGTGGGCGGCGCGTCCGCGATCGCGCGCAGCGTCGCGCCCGTCATCGAGCGCGCGGGCGGCCAGATCTTCATCAACGCCGACGTGAAGGAGATCATCATCGAGGACGGACGCGCCGTGGGCGTTCGCATGGCGGACGAGCGCGAGCTCCGCGCGAAGATCATCATCAGCGATGCCGGCGCGGTGAACACCTACGAGCGCCTGCTGCCGCGCTCGCACGAGGACAAGGGCGTGGAGCGCGCGCTCGCGAGGGTGGGCTCGTCCGTCTCCTACGTGTGCCTCTACCTGGGCATGAAGCACACGGATTCCGAGCTGGGCCTCACCGGCACCAACATGTGGATCTACCCGGACCACGATCACGATGGGAACTTCGCGCGCCTCATGTCCGAGCCGAGCGCCGACGCATACCTGGACGGGAAGACGCAGCTGCCGCTGGTCTACATCTCGTTTCCCTCCGCGAAGGATCCCACCTGGAAGGACCGCCACCCCGGTCGTGCGACGGTCGACGTGATCGCGCCCGCGCGCTACGAGTGGTTCGCTGCATGGGAAAAAACGCGCTGGAAGAAGCGCGGCGCGGACTACGACGCGCTCAAGGCCAAGCTGACCGAGCGCATCCTGGACGTCACCTTTGCGAAGCTGCCGCAGCTGCGCGGCAAGATCGATTTCGCCGAGCTCTCCACGCCGCTCACCACGAAGCACTTCGCGGGCTACGAGAAGGGGGAGCTCTACGGCCTGGACCACTCACCCGAGCGCTACCGCATGAAGATGCGTGCCGAGACGGAGATCCCGGGGCTCTACCTCACCGGTCAGGACCTCGTGTCATGTGGCGTGAGCGGCGCGATGTTCGGCGGACTGCTCACCGCGACCGCCATCGCGGGCCCCCGCGCGCTGATCGCGGCCATGCGCCGCTGAGCGCTAGAACGAGCCTACGACGCTGCCGCCGCCTACGCCGGGCGCTACGCCCACCGTGACGTCTCCGGTCGCCGGTGCCGCGGGCCAGAGGACGAGGACCACGCCGCCCACCGCGAGCACCGCGCCCGCGACGAGCGCGACGTTCGTGCAGGTCTGCAGCGTCTGCTCGTGATCGAACAGCGGCTTCGAGGGCGCGGCATTGAACGCGTTCCGGGCATCGATCGTCGAGAGTCCGAGCACGATCGTGGCGCCGAGCGACGCAGCACCGAGGCCGATCGCCGTGAAGCCGACGGCCTTGCGGAGCTGTCCCGGGGGCGCGCGCTCCACCACAACCTGGTGCGTCTGCGGCGCCGGTGCGCCCGTGCTCATGTCCTGCGGATGGTCCTTGTTCGCGCCTGACGTCTGCGCGGGCTCGTCCTTGCCGAGCGTGAGCACGAGCGGCTTACCGAGCTCGAGCCGCACGTCGCGACGCATGATGGGGCGATCGGGCGCGAAGATCGCGAGCGAGTGGATGCCCGCGGGACCGTGCAAGCGCGCAGGCGCGGGCGCCTCCGTTCCAGAATCGAGCTGCACCGTGAAGCCAGGAGGGCCCTTCACGTCCAGCGTGCCGAGCGAACGCTCGAGGACGTCGAGCCGCTCCTTCGCCGTGGGATCCGGGGCTTCCCCGCCCTGCGCGAGCGCACGAGCGAATGCATCGGCGGCGCGCTCCGGCCGATCAGCCTGCTCCCACGCCTGCCCCGCCTGCACGTGCGCGGTGGTCTGACGACCGAGCGACGCCGCTGCCTCGAAGAGCTGCGCGGCCTGCACGAAGTGCTTCGCCTTGATCGCCTGGCGGCCCGATTCCATCTGACGATTCGCCTCCGCGATCGCATCGGGTGACGGACCCGCGGGCGGTGGCGTCGCCGTGCCGTTCGCCGGCGGAGTCGCGGGGGGAGTCGCCGGAGGCGTCGCGGGGGGAGTTGCCGGAGGCGTCGCCGGCGTGGCATCTGCCGCGAACGCACCCGTGGACGCAAGAAGAACGGACAGACCGAAGACGAACGACGAAGCTCTCATTGGCACCCCGCGGAGAACGTGTGAACGGTCATGGTGTCTGGCGTGTCCGATGTGACGACGTAGCCGAAGCCCTCCGTGCCTGCAGCCGCCACCTGATCGACTCGCTGCTTCACGACGAAGCGCTTGCCCGGCGCGAGCGCCAGCGCACCGTTGTTGTTGGTCACCACCTGGATGCTGGTCTGTCCCGAGTTCTCGCGCGCGGCCGCCAACGCGAGGAGCACGCCGTTGCCCATCGGCACCACGGGCCCGACGTACGGATTGACGGGATTCTGTCCTGGATTTTCCGGGAAGCCCGCGCCAGCGTACGTCTCCAGGTCGATCTTCGACGCCAGGTTGAACGCGGACGCGCCCGCAGTCAGCGGAACGCCGAGACGCACACCGGAGAGCATCTGCTGCTGGTTCGCCACCGGCGGTAGCCGGATCGTGGTGGACCAGAAGACGGTCCCGTCAGCACCGGTCGAGAACGACGCACCACCGGGTGAGCCCATGCCGGGCAGCGGCGTGTCGGAAGTGATGTTCGAGTCGGCAGAGCCGGGTGAGTTGCCGAAGTTGAAGGTGCCCACGAGCATGGTCGGGCGGTAGACGATCGTTCGACCGTTCGCGAACGCGACGGTCCGGCCGTTCACCGGGTAGGCCTTGGGCGCGATGAAGTTCAGCATGCCGGGGTCGAGCTCCGATGAGATGTTCATCAGGATCTCCTCGTCACGCTGAACGCCCATGTTCATTTCGTACGTCTGCACGCGATGGAACGCGAAGAGCTGGTTGTCTGCGCCCGTGATCGCTCCGTCGAAGCGGAACTCCGGCGAAGGGAACGGCTCGGTCACGATGTGCGCGCGCAGCGATGTCACTCCGACGTCGGCGGGTGCGTCCACCCATGCGACCTGAAGCTTGTACGGCGCCGTGCTGGCGCCCGTGGGTCCGCCGATGAAGTACACGCGTCTGCCGTGGGTGAGCACCGTGTTCGGCGTGAAGCCCAGATCGGTGATCGGCAGCTCCGGCGGCGTGGTGTCCGTGGGGTCCGACACGCGGTAGGCATGCACGCGCACGTTCGAGACGACGAACACGTACGGGAACACCGCGCCTACGCACGTCGAGCAGGCCAGGCCTTCGGGGATCGGAAAGCTCCCCGCGTTGAAGGTGAACGGCGACACGCGCCCGCACTTGTTCGCGGTGGTGCACGAGACCGCGCTGCACTTGTCGCCCGTGGGACACACCTCGAACTTGCAAGATTGCGTGCCCAGATCGCAGGTCCCGGCGACGCACGAGTCGCCTGATTTGCAGTCGCTGTCGGCGGTGCAGTTGATGACCGGGGGCGCGAACGCGTCGGCGCCGGCATCGTAGATGGCGGACTCGTCGATCTTCACGCTGCACGCGCCCAGTGCGAACGCGAGCAGGGCCGCGCTCATCGAAACCGCGGAGAGGCCGAATAGCCAGTGCTTCATGCCCCCGATCCTATCTGGCTCGAACGGGACCCGTCACGTTTTGGACAAACCCGGCCCATGGGTTCTCGCTTCAGATAGGCTCCGCTGCATGGAGAAGAAGCGTCGAAACATGCTCCTCTACGTCACGGCCACGAGCATGGTCGGGCTTGCATGCAACGACTCGCGGCGGGTCGTTGGTGACGTGGCCCAGGGCCCCGATTATCCCGTCGGCAAGATCGCCATGGTGACGCATGACGCCGCGCCCGAGACCACCGCTGACGCCGCCGCCGTGACCGCGCAGCCTGCGGTGGCCGATGCAGGCGGGATCGTGAAGCCCGTCGACGCCGGGACGAAGCCTCCCAGAGCGGACAACCCGACGCCATCAGATCCGAAGCAGCAGCACTGGGTCGGAAAAGTCGCGACGCCGGACAAGTAGCGCGATGAGCCAGCTGTTCGAGCTCCCGTGGATGGGCGGCGCCGCAACGCATTTCTACAGACGGGCGCGACCCGCGGCAGACGCGCTGCCATGGGGAACCCTGAACGCGTCCCGCTACGCGCCCGATCTGCTCCTTTCCGTACGCCGCGCGTGGACGGAGGTATCGCTCAACGAGTATCGCGCGGTCGCGTCCTTCGCCGAGGTGGTGCGCTGCATGGCAGAGGCGATGGCGCCGCTCGATCTCCTGGGCATGGCGAGCGACTTCATCGCGGACGAGGTGCTGCACTGCGAGCTCGCTGCGCGCATCGCGATGGAGCTAGGCGGGGCCGCGCCGCTCACGGTGGACATGGATCGCTTTGCGATCAAGGCGGATCCCACCGCGTCCGCGAAGATGCGTCTGCACGAGCTCATGGTGCGCGTGTGCTGCATCGGAGAGTCGTTCGCGTTGGGCATGGGCATGCCCACGTTGAAGCTCACCTCACATCCGCTCATCGCCGGCGTGAACGAGATGATCATGAAGGACGAAGCACGCCATCATCGCCTCGGCGCGCTCTACCTGGAGTGGGCCGTAGAAGACTGGGACGACGAGACCCGCGAACGCCTCGCGCGCGTGACGGAGGAGACGCTCGCCGACTTCGCGCCGTTCTGGACGGGAGAAGCGAGCCCCGTCGCAGACGGCATCACCAGCCGGGGCTTCCGCGTGGACCACCTCCACGAGCTAGGCTGGCTCGAATCAGCAAGAGCCCAACCCCTCGCAAGAAGAGTGGCGCAAGACCTCCTCGACCCCCTGGCAAGACACGGAGTCCACATCAGCGACAGCGCGCGAACCACCCTGTTTGGCTAGATGCGGCTCAGCACGGCGTGGGCTGTCGTCGAGAGTCCCTCGGGGTCCAGTGCGGCTTCCAGTTTGCGGAGGGCGCGCGCGAGATCGGCCGCTTTTTCTCGGCTCGTTGCATCCAGGTCGTGCCAGCCAGGGTGGTAGCGCAACGTGACGAGCGGGCGCGGGCGGTTGGCGCTCGCGACGGCCTCGACGAGGAGCTCTGTCTCTTCTGCGGTCATGTGGAGAGCTCCGCGTCGATGGTGACTCCGTGCTTCTCGAGGCACTCGTGCAGGAAGCGGCGCGCGCGCGTGAAGTTCTGGAGAAACGTGTTGAGCGTCATGCCGAGGCGCGTGGCAAGCTCACGGTCTTCGTCACCGCCGCCGGAGGAGAGCCGCGCGTCGAGCGCCTGACGCGGCTTTTGGGGGAGCCTGTCCCTGCACTCCTCGATGGTGCGGCGGAGGAGCGGATCGGGCTCCGCGGGCTCCTCCACATCTGCGCGCTCCTCGAGATCCTCGGGTGACATGGGTCGTGACTTCGTGCGCCGAAGCTCGCTCACGGCGAGGTTATGCGCGATGCGTACGCCCAGCCGCAAGAGCCCGTTCGGTTTGCCGTCGCGCACGAAGCGTGGAGCGACCGTCCACACGCGCAGCAGCGACTCCTGGAGCACAGCCTCCACGTCCACCACGCTCGCGAACGAGCGCAGGCTCGCGCGCATCGGCTCCTCCGCGATGGCCATCCACTGGCCGAACGCGCGCTTGTCGCGGAGGAGAATGCCGTCGAGATGATTGTCTGCGTCCATGGGTCCGGAATGCCTCAGTGGAATAGGTGGAGGAAGAGGTAGACGGCGAGCGCGACGAGCCCCAGCGCGAAGAAGAGCGCGATGAAGAACCACGCGCGGCTACGGCGCTTGCGAGCAAGCGGCGCTCCTTGTGAAACCGGCGATTGCTTCGCTCTTGCGGGTGCGGCGCCTCCCATCGAAGCGAGCGCGTCCATGACCATGCCCGTCGACGTACTGGACTGCATCGGTCCCGCCAGCGACATCGGCATCGGCGCGAACATCGGCGTGGGTGCGGCGCTCAGACCGAATCCCTGGAATGTGGTGCCGTGCGGCAGCTCCTGCGGCACGCTCACCTTGCGATACGGCGCGCCGGGATCCACGCGGCGCTCCTCGTCGATCGCGACGAACGACGTGAGCCGCGTCGCGATCTGGAAGTCCACGCCGATGCTCTCCACCTGGCGATCGATCTCCGCGGTCTCGCGCCCCATCGCCCACGTCACGTCCAGGTCGGCGACGCGCTCCCTCGCGAAGAGCGCCGGGATCGCCCCTTCTTCCGTCACCGTCTCGACGCGCGGCGCGCGCACCGTCCGCTCCCATGCGCCTCCTGCCGTCGTCCCGCGAACGGTGATCTCGCCACCAGCCGGCAGAAGCTCCATCGCGACCAGCAGCGGCGCGCCAGCGTACACGTCCGGCACTGCCCGAGGAGCGCACACGCTCACCGCAGCGCCAGAGACCGTGACCTCGGTGAGCATCGGTGCGCGCGTGCGATCGACAAGACGCTTTGCGGCGCGCTCCATGTCTTCGCCCTCCGTGGTGAGGATCTCCGCGCCACGACCCGCGCGCGCGATCGCCGTGGCGAGGCTGCGGTTCGGCGCTGCGCCCACGCCGACCATGTGCATTCTACATCCTTTCGGAAGCGCGTCGGCCAACACGCGGAGGATCTCTTCCTCGCCGCCGATGTAGCCGTCCGTCACGAGCACCACCTGGCGCTGCGCGTCAGCTCGCAGTGGGTTGAGGGCCGCCAGCACCGCCGTGCGCATCTCCGTGGAGCCGCCGGCCTCACGCTTCTCCACCCACTCGATCGCGCGCCGCTTCTCGTCCACGGTCGCCGACACGGGCTCCTTCTTGTAGGCGCGCGGCGAGTCGGAGAACTCGATGAGCTCGAGAGCATCGCGCGACTCGAGCGAGTCGATGAGGCCGCGAATGAGCCTCTTCGCATGCGTGAGCGGCAAGCCGCCCATCGAGCCGCTGGTATCCAGCAGCACCGTGAGATCGCGCGCGATCGGCGCCTTCTGCGCGTCGACCGACGGCGGTACCACCGTCAGCAGTCCGAACGTGCGCTCGCCCTTGCGCCCGAGCGAGAGCGACACGCCCGTCTCCAGATTCGCGACGCGCCAGCGCACGACCAGATCGCGATCGAGCTTTTCGCCTTCCTTCGCAGACAGCTCGACGGAGCCGTCGTCCTTCGTGGTGATTGCGTGCGTGGGTGAGCCGACGCGCGCGCCCTCGGTCAGCGCGTCCTTCACGGAGAGCGAGAGCGAGAGGCGTGCGCTCACGCCGTTCTCCGCGACTCCGACGTGCACGGCGCGCGCGGTCTCGGCGGTGTCGTTCGCGCCCACGTAGCGCGGGCCGATCACGCTCGGGAAACGGAGCTCCCACTCGCCCTCGGGCAGCCACGCGAGCCGCATGTCGACCGTGATCTTCGCGGTGACGCGCGTGCGCGGCGGCACGTTGCCGATCTCCTGCGTGAAGATGTCGGGCTTCTCCTGCTCCAGGATGCCGGCGGTCTTGCCCTGCGCGAGCGCCGCCTCGAAGTCCGCACGCGCCTGCGCCTTGGGGCGAACGTCGCCCTTCACCGTGCGCTCACCGATCTCGAATGCGTAGCCGCTCACCGCGCCGTCGGCGGGCAGCGGCATCTTGTAGGTGAGGTGCAGCGGCTCATCGTGGTCGTTCTCGAACGTCTGCGTGAGCACCGCGTGCGCGATGCCGCCCTTCGCGACCACGGACAGCGCGGCGCCAGTGAGCGGCAGTGAGTCCCCGCTCGCGGTGACGAGCTCGGCGCCACGCCGGGCCACGACCTCCGTCTCATCACTGGCCTCGGGGATCTGGAGCATGCGGTATGGAGAGCCGAATGGAGAGAGAGCGGAGAGCCAGGACTGGGTCATCGTATTGCCTTTTTTGTGGCGCCAACTCGGCGCGTTCAAAGGGCCAACGCAACGGCGACCTCCCCAGTGACAGACTATTTTTCTCTCGGCTTGCTGCAGGCTTGCTGTAGGCAGATGTGCGCAAAAGTTGCTCGTGGGTGGCGGAAGCTGATCCCCTTGCAGTATGAAGCTCCCGGTCTCGCTGCTCGCTGCAGGACTCGCTGCCACCGTTGCGCTCCCCGCGCTTGCTGCCGGACACGGTGCGCATCACCGGAAACACAAGCTCACGGCGGTGAGCGTGCACGAGCGGACGGAGGACCTCCCGTCGTTGCCTGCGGCGGAGGCGCCGCACGTCGCGCGAGAGAGCCGCATGGCTGCAGCGCGAGGCGATGTGCGCGGCATCTACGTGCGTGGCGTCACGGCGGCCCGCCCCGACTTTCCGCACCTGCTCGCAGGCATGAAGCGCCACGGCCTCAACGCCATCGTGCTCGATGCGAAGGACTACGACGGCATCATCACCTACCCGTCGAAGGTGCCTCTCGCGCGCGAGACGCAGAAGATCAAAGAGCCGCCGATCAAGGATCTGCACGCGCTCATCAAGTCCGTGAAGGACGAAGGCATTCGCGTCATCGTCCGGATCAGCTGCTTCGAGGACGAGCTCATGGCGCGCGCGCGCCCCGCGCAGTCCGTGCAGAGCAAGGCCCATCGCGCCTATCCGATCGGCTGGCTCGATCCGTCGAACATCGCCAACCAGCGCTTCGTGCAGGACCTGGCGCGCGAGGCGATGGACGCTGGCGCCGACGAGATCGAGCTCGACTACGTGCGCTACCCCGTGAACGGGATCCACAACGCGGACTTCCACCTCGCGGAGCGCAACCTCACGCAGAAGCAGGTCATCACGAAGTTCGTGCATGATACACACGAAATCACGCGCGCACGCGGCATCCCGTTGTCACTCGACATCTTCGGGGTCATCGCGTTCGGCAAGAAGGAAGACATCGAGCGGCTGGGGCAGGACCCGGCGCTGCTCGCCGCGGAGTGCGAGGCGCTCTCGCCCATGGTCTATCCGTCCCACTACACGGAGGGCTTCGCGGGCTTCGAGGTGCCGGGCAACCATCCCGAGCTCGTGGGCATGGCGACGAAGCTGATGATGGCCCAGATCGCAGACGTGCCGCACGCCGCCGTGCTTCGCCCGTGGCTGCAGGCCGCGCGCTACGAGTCACCGAACTACGGAGCTCCGTACGTCGCGGAGGAAGTGCAGAGCGCGGCGCACGCAGGCGCCAACGGCTACCTGATGTGGAACCCGGGTCAGAAGTACGATCTGGTCTTCACCGCCGTGGGCGTGCCTCAGAAGAAGCCGACCAAGCGCGAGACCTCGCGTCCGACCGCGGCGTCGAGCACGACCAAGGTGCCGTCGACCGCCAAGAAGAGCTGACCGTCCTCCGAATGCAGGGCGCGGAACTGCGCGCCCTCGTCGGTGCCCGGAATGTCCGTTGTCCAGACCACCTCACCTGTCTTGAGTGACCGGGCGACCACGCGTCCTTGCTTCGTGTCCGCCGAGACGAACGTCGTGTAGATGCGTTCGTCGTCGGTCGCCTGCACCGTCTCGCTACGTGGCGCCCTCACGTCACCTTCGCGCAGGAGCGGCACCTCGTAGGTGATCGCCTTCGTCTTCTTGTTCCAGCCGACGAGCCAACCCGAGTGCTCGCCGCCCTCGAGCCAACCCAGGGTCGCGACCGTGTCCCCCACGGGGTACGCGTCGCTCGGGTAAAAGCCCTTCTTCTTGGGAGTGGGGGTGGCCCGACGAAGGGCGTCGCTCCGTTCGACCGGCGGCTCGGCATCCGCGTACTTCGCGCTGGGAGCGAGCGTGAGCTCGTTCACCTTGCCGGTGTGTGCGTCGATGACACGGATCTCGTTGCGGCTGTCGGTGACGATCAACGCGTCGCCGTCCCTGCGGATGCTCGTCTGCTGTGACATCCACTGCGTCGAGATGCCGTCCGAGTGCCAGAGCATCTTGTGGGTCTTGCCGTCGAAGGCCACCGCGTGGAGCGCGTGCTCGTCGTCGCGCGGATCCCACGCGAGGCCGACGAGATCCTTCTGTCCGTCAGCGTTCACGTCCATGAGGATCGGGGTGCGGTCGGGTCGAAGTAGCGGCGTGTACCACTGCGCACCATGGAGCGAAGGGACCTCCGCCACCGGCGTTGCGGGCATCGGCGGTGGCAGCATGCGGTCGTCGTCGATGACGTGGTGCACGCCGCACACGGCGATTGCGCCCAGGGCGGTCATCGCGAGCAACGACATGCCCGCGCCGATGAGGATGTAGGTGAGCGGCCGCGGCGGCGGCTTTCGTGGTCCTCCACGTGCGCGAAGCTCCTCCTCGAGCTTCCGCACACGCTCCTGCGCGGACAAGAGCTCACTGCGATAGATCTCGTCCATCAGAGATCCTCCAGCGTGGTGATGACGGCGCCGGTCGTGCGGTCGAGCACATGGAGTCCCTGGTTCGTCACGACGAAGAGCCTGCCCGGTCCGGCACCGAACGCGCCGAGCCACGAGCCTTCCGCGGAGGACGGCAACGTGGTCGCCCATTTCTTCTCGCCGGTGGCGATGGTCCATGCGACCACGCGGAACGGACCCTTGCGCGGCTCCGCTTCTGCTTGATAGACGGTGATGACGGTGTCGTCGATCACGAGCACGCGGCCCAGCTGGTCGTGCTCCACGTCGCCCACGTCGATGAGCGGGTGCTGCCAGGCGACCTTCGCCGTCTTCGTGTCCCAGGCGATTCCGTAGGACTCGCTCGCTGTGCGTTCCTTCGTGTCGTGGCGCCCGGTGCCGAGCATCGTGCCGGCGACTTCGTACCCGGACCACACATGCGTGTCCTTCGGCGACTTGAAGCGCCGGTCGTCGAGGCTCGTGACGGCGACGAGGCCCGCGGTGCTCTTCTCCCTGCGGAGCGCGCCGTCGTTGTAGCCGCACGTCCGGCCCTTCGGCACGTCCACACTGAAGCCCGTCGATAGATCGAAGGCCTCCGCGCCGTGGCCACCCCACCGCGTGGAGGTCACGAGCAGGACGTCGCTCTTCTCTGCGTCGCACGCGAGCTCGACGCCGGCGGGATAGGCGATGGTGCGTTCTTCGTTGCCAGTGATCTTGTTCAGCACGTGGATGTCGCCACCGGCGTCCGTGACGACGATGCGACTGTTCGCCATGAAGAGGTGCGTGATCTCCGAGTGCCACGTGCCGCGGAACGGGCCCGCCGACCACAGCGGCTCGAACGTCTTTCCGTCGACAGCCACCGCCAGGAGTTGCCTCTCGCGACCGCCGTTCCACCCGAGCCCGACGAGATCGTCCTGCCCATCCCCGTTGAGATCGACGGAGAGCGGCGTCACGTCCGACTGCGGATACCAGCGCACGCCGATGACACGCCTCGGCGGCGGAGCCGGCGCCACGGTCGCGGGCTGCACGGGGTCATGCGGGGGGCTCTGTGTGGCCATCCAGATCGCGAAGCCGAACGCGCCGAACACCATGGCAGCCATGGGCATGAGACAAACCCCGAGAAACGCCCAGGCCCAGGCGGGCGTGTGGAGCGAGGGGGTATCGAGCTCACGCAGCTGCCCTTCGAGCACAGCGATGCGCTCGTGAACCCGTCGAACATCCTTGTCGGTCGTGTCGCTCAGAGTGCCTCGCCGAGGATCATACGCCCCACGAGCCAGATTCCTTCCGCGCCACTCGTGCCGGCGCCCGGACTCCGCCACTCCATGTAGGCGCCACGCGCAGATGGATCGCCCTACCCCCGACCCTCTTCCAGAACGGACGGATTGCCCAAGGAACCCACCTGAAAGCCCGGGGAATGCCGATGCGCGCGTCCGGCACGATTCCGGCAGCATCGGAGTATTCGGACGCCACTGTAGCGCGTCGGAGACGGAGTCAGTGATGGTGGACCTTCCCGAGCCGCGAAATACGGACCCTGCCGACGTGGCGTGGGCGCTCGAGACCGCTGGCGCACTGTGGCGCCGTCACGATCGCGTGGAGGCCGTGATCTGGTTGCGGCGCGCGGCCGAGAACGCCGCAGACCTCGGCCTCGACAAGCGCGCGATGCAGATCGCGAAGGCCGCGGCCGATGCGCGCGAGGTGCTGCTCGACGACACATCCCAGGACGCGCTCGACCTTGCTCGTACGCTCGACCTCACGGAGCACGAGCTACCGACGGTGCAGCGAATGGTCGCCGCCTCGGTGTGGGACGAAGATGAGGATGAGGAAGACACGGACGACGCGGTCGATGTCTACACATCCGACGGCGCCACCCGCAACGATGCCGACGAATTGCGTCGCGAGCGCGCGGAGCTGATCGCATCGGTGCGCGAGATGGCACCCACGATCGATCCCGCTGTCTTCGATGCGCTCGCGGGTCTCCTCGATTCGCCACACCTCGCCATGGACGAAGCGATCACCGCCTCGTACTAGGCGGTCCGCAGCAACCGCATCGCAGTAGCTCGCGCGACGGGCTCAGAGATCCAGCGTCGGTAGGGCGTTGCCCATGCTCGCGGCGGTCTGTCCGCGGTTCTGCTTGTCGCCGAGCCCGAGCTGCCCGCCGGCGTTGGAGGTCGAGGTCGAGGTCGAGGTCGAGGTCGAGGTCGAGGTCGGCTACTTGAGCTTCACGCCTTCGTAGAAGAACATCAGGCCCAGCAGGTACAGCACGCACACCGCGGAGCTTGCGATGATCGCGTTGCGCACGGCGAGCTTCGTGGTGCTCGCGCGTGAGGCCACGAGCGGGATCACGAACGACGCTAGCAAGATGCTGAAGACGAGTAGCTTCTGCACGGGGATACGCCTCTCACGCTACCAGGGCTTCGCGAGCCTGTCCTTCAGTGCCTGACCCCAGTCCGTGGGCTCGAGCGTCATGCCGACGCCGCAGCCTTGCTTCGACAGGTCCTTCAGGAGATTCGGCGGGCAGCGGAAGTGGAACGTGTAGGCCATGTACGGAACCTCGTTCGCCTCCGCGGCCTCCATCATCTTCTTGCAGTCGTCGAGGCTCATCTGGGCGACATCCGTGACGGGCCCGAACTCACCGATGATGACGGGGATCTTCTTCTTCGGATCAATGAAGCGCGCCTGGAAGGCGGTGGCTGGATCGTACACGTGCGTCTCGTAGACGACGTTCACGCCGCCGCCAGCGGTGATGGGATGCGTCGTGTAGTAGTCGAGCACCCGCGCGTACTGACGCGTGCCTTGCACGGCGACGAGGTGATGCGGCCCCTGCCCTTCCACCTTGCGGATCGCCTCCACCGTGTCGTTCATGGCCTTCCACACCTTGTCGTCCAGGAGGCCGGCTTCGTTGCGCTCCGGCTCGTTGATGAGCCCGAACAGCACATGCGGCGAGTCCTTGAAGACGGCCGCAAGCTTCTCCCACTCCCGGATGGTGTCCTTCGTGGGCCAGCCCATGGGCGAGTGAAACGGGTCGTGCCAGAGCGAGAGCATCATGTAGACGCCCTTCTTCGAGCCCACGTGCGCGACGATCTTCTGCAGGTCCTTGAGGTAGTTCTCGTCGTCCAGGATGTTCTTGTAGTGCTGGCGCGCCTCGGACTTCTCGTAGCTCTCCATGTCGAGCCGGAGGAAGTTCGCGTGCCAGTCGGACACGAGCACGTCGATCCGGCGGATCACCTCGCCGGGGTCCGGGTCCTCCCACGTGCACGCGTTGCAGCCGCGCGTGTCCTGGATGTTCGCGCCGCGGCCGTGGAACGGGGCGCCCTCCGCGGTCAGGATCTTGTTGCCGTCCGTCTTCAGCCAACCCGCGGGCGACATGGTGGGCGGTGGCGGTGGCGTACCGACGGGCGCGACGCCAGTGGGAGGCGCGGGCTCTTCGGCGAGCGTCTGCTTGGCGCGGCTGCACGTGCCCCCGCATGCGCCGAGCGCGAGCAGCAGCGGAAAGAGCGAGGCCAGGAACCGCTTCGGGGTCTTCATGGGGTGCGGCGACTTCTGTGGTGACGGATGACGATGCCGGGATATTTCGAGTCGCGAATCACATAGCGCTCGAACATGCGCTTCGGCTCCTGCGAGAGGCGAAACGCCCACTCCAGGCCGACCTTGCTCATCCACGATGGAGCGCGCTTCATGGTGCCCGCGATGAAATCGAGCGTGGCGCCGATGCCGAGCATCACGCTCGGACGGACCTCTTCGCGAATGAGGTTCATCAGGATCTCCTGCTTCGGCGCGCCCAGCGCCATGAGCACGAGGTCCGGCTTCTTCGCCTTGAGGCGATCGATCGCTTCCTTGCGCGCCTCCGCCGGAGCGTTGATGTCGATCATGGGCGAATCGGTGCCGACTATCTGGAGCTTCGGGATGCGCGCGCGCAGCTTGTCCGCGGCCTTTTCTGCGACCCCGGGGCCGGCACCGAAGAGGTAGACGGTGCGACCGCGCTCCGCGGCGAGCTCCATGAGCGGCACGCAGAGGTCCGAGCCGGAGATCTTCTCCGGCAATGGTGTCTTCATGATCTTGGCGGTGACGAGCAGCGGGAAGCCGTCCACCAGGCTGAGGCTCGCCTCCTCGTAGGCCTCGAGGAAGCGCGGGTTCTCCTCCGCGAGGACGACGTGATCGACGTTGGGCGTGACGACGTAGCCGCCCTCGCCCTTGGCGACCAGCGCGTCGATGCGCTCGAGCGCGCCCTGAAACGTGACCACGTCCACGGGCACGCGGCCGATGAAGATGCGGGGCTGGCCTTCCATCTGCGTCACCTCTTGGGCGCGATGACGATGGAGCCGAGGAACTTCGAGCGGCCGACCTCTTCGATCGAGCGCGTCGCGCCGACGCTGGTCGTCTCACCGATGAAGACACCAAGCAGCGCGGCGTCGAGGCCCTGCGCGAGCGGCACGGTGGTCGCGTTCTCGCTGACGAGCCGGAGCACCACGACGCAGCGCTTGCTGCGGTTCGTGAGGTTGCGGACCTGCTCCTGCACGCGCGGGAGATCCTTGAGGCCCATGTCGCGCGCGTCGATCACGATGAGCTCTTGTCCGAGCTCGGCCGCGAGGCGCGCCATGCCGTTCGCGATCTCGAGCATCCCGTCCGGATCGCGCTTGCTCGAGCCGACGAGCGCGAGCGAGTTCCAGTCGTGCTGCTGGCATCGCAGCCAGAGACGTTGCCAGACGGGATCCCCCGTGTTTGCCGCAGCAAACGCGCCGGCCGACACCTCGAGGGGACCGCGAACGTTCACGCCTGCCCGTCCTTCGGTCGGT
Source organism: Myxococcales bacterium (assembly GCA_025355005.1). Lineage (GTDB taxonomy): Bacteria > Myxococcota_A > Polyangia > Polyangiales > Polyangiaceae > JANXLV01. The sequence goes on from JANXLV010000019.1 coordinate 160,642, forward strand.
GGGCGTGTACGAGAGCCTCACCCGGGGGGTTCGCGTGCGTGTTCATAACCGGCTGGCAGTATAGTCAGGGTTTCGATGGGGAGGGAAGTTTCGCCGCGCCCTCACGGGAAAATCCCTGGTAGCATGGTGGCTTCGATGCGTGCGACTGCCATGCTGCTGCTCCTGGGCTCGGGCCTGGGTCTGAGCCTCTCGAGCTCAGCGTGCATGGTCCGGATCAGCGATCCCTACAAGGACTACTCCGCGGACGGCGACGTCACGGGCGCCCCCGCGACTTGCTCCGGCGCCCCCGCAGAAGGCACGGCCACGCAGTCGGGCACGAAGGCGCCACACCTCATCGGTCGGGTCGCGACCGTCAAGGGCGATCCCGCCGGAACCACGCGGCTCGTCTGGTCGGGGACCACGGTCTCGGCGCGCTGGAACGGCGCGGGCCCGCTGTTCGTGAAGCTCGCGGTCACGGGGGAGCACGTACGCAGCGACACCCAGAACGATCCCGTCAGCGCCCCCGCGTCCGCGTTCTACTCCGTCTCCATGGACGGCCAGCCCGCGACCGTGATCACCGTCGACGCGACCCGGAGCGGCGAGCAGGTGATCCCGCTCGGCACGCCTGCGGCATCTGGCGATCACGAGGTCACCCTCGTGCGGGAGTCCGACGCACGCGCAGGAGCGCATCTCTTCTATGGCCTCTTCACGGACCAGGCCGGGAAGGCACCACCCGCGTACCTCGCCTCCACGGCGCGGCCACGACGCATCCAGCTCATCGGTGACTCCCCGGCGTGCGGCGCTGGCGTGCTGGGAGCGGAGGCCGCGTGCGCGTTCAGCTACGACACGGAGCGCGCGAGCGACACGTTCGGCGCGCTCGCCGCGGCGACCCTGGACGCAGAGCTCACGACCATCGCAACGCCCACCGTCGGCGTCTTCGTGAACGCCGACGGCACGGACACGAACACCATCTCCGCCATCTACGCGTGCGCCGACCCCAGCGTCGCGCCGTGCATCACCGCAGGCGACCTCACGAAGGACCCGTCGCCGCCGCAGGTCATCGTGCTCATGCTGGGCACCAGCGACATCGTCCGCGCCAACGCCAGCGCCTCGGACTTCCAGGGCGCATACGAGACCTTCGTGAAGAGCATCCGCGCGAGCTATCCGAAGGCGCATGTATTCTGCACGCTTTCGCCGTTGCTCACGGACGTCAACACCAAGAGCCTGCGCACGAGCGTGAAGAACGCCATCCGCGCCGTCGTCGACGACCTGGCCGACGCCAGGATCTACGCGCTGGACTTCCCGGACCAGGGCACGGAGAACGGCCTCGCCTGCGAGGAGAACCCGAGCACGAAGACCCACCAGATCATGGCCGGCATCCTCACCAACGCCATCCGCGAAAAGACCTGCTGGTAGCGCACGACGAACATGGCACCGCCGCCCAACCAGCCACCAAAGCCGCCGTTCCGCCCCCCGATGCGGTCCATGCCCATGCGGCCTCAGATGACGTCGCAGCAGGAGTTCGAGTCCATGCAGGCGCGCGTGGGCGCGATGTACGGCGCGTTCGGCGGCAAGCAGGTCGGCCCCGCCGTCGCGGACCAGGACCCGCTGCTCGACAACCATCTGAAGCCCACGCTGAGACTGTTCGGGATCATCGCGGCGATCTCCGCGCCCATCACGCTGGTGCTCGGCGCGCAGAACATCCTCGTCAACATCGTCGCGGGGCTCGTGTTCGCGGTCTTCCTCTACAACACCATCGGTCGCAAGCCGGCGTGGCAGTCCGCGCGCATCATGCTCGCCGTCTGCCTCTTCATCGAGGCGCCGCAGGAGACGGCGACGCTCTGGCAGAGCCCGCTGCGCCTGGCTGACGTGGCGCTCTACGCGAGCTTGAAGGAGTTCATGGGCGTGCCGGGAATGTCCCTGCCCTTCTTCTTCTTCGCGATGCTCGGTCTGTTCTGGCGCGGCCGCAAGGCGGTGAAGAAGGACATCGTGCCGAAGCCTCCGCGCATCGCGGTGCAGCTCTTCACGGGCTTCTTGATCTCGCTCGCGCTGCTCGAAGGATGGGGCATCGCGCGCGGCGGCGCCATCCAGCCCAGCTTCTTCCAGATCCTGCAGCTGCTCACGCTGCCCATCTGCGGCCTGGCGTTCCTCTACTCGTTTCGCGGCAGCGAAGATCTCGCCGCCATCGGCTGCATAGTCGTCGCGGCCGCGGTCGTGCGCAGCGCATACGTGGTGGTGATCTATGTGATCTGGGCTTCTGCATTCCGCAACGAGGAGGGCTTCTTCGTCACCACCCACTCCGACTCGATGCTCTTCGTCGCAGGCATCACCTTCATCCTGGCGTTCCTGCTGGAGCACCGGAACAAGAAGACGCTGCTCAAGGGCATCGGTCTCATCCTTGCGATCCTCGTCGGCGTCGCGCTCAACAACCGCCGCCTCGCGTTCGTCAGCCTCGGCTTCCTGCCGGTGATGGTGTTCCTCTCGCTCAAGCCGAGCGCCATCAAGCGCCGCCTCACGCGCGCGCTCGTGATCGTCGGCATCCTGGGCACCGCGTATTTCATGGTCGGCAGCCAGATCAAGGAGGGCGCCATCTTCGCGCCCGCGCGGCAGGCCATGAGCGTCCTCAACCAGAACGACACGTCCAGCGAGTCGCGCGACGTCGAGAACTTCAACCTCATCCTCACCTTGAAGGACGCGCCCATCTTCGGTCACGGCTTCGGCCACGAGTACATCGAGAAGCTGAAGGTCACGGACATCTCGGACCTCTTCGCGCTTTACTTGTATATTCCACACAACGGCGTGCTCTGGCTCTGGAGCGTGGGCGGCGTGGTGGGCTTCGCGGCGATATGGTTCATCTACCCCGTGGCGGCGACGCTCGCGGTGCGCGTCATGCGCCGCGGAAGAACGCCCATGGAGCGCGCGGCAGGCCTGGGATGCCTGGGCGTGTCGATCGCCACCGTCACCCAGTGCTGGGGCGACCAGGGGTTCCACTCTTACATGACGCTTGTGCTCTTCTCGCTCACGCTAGGCGTCGCGGCCCGCCTGAACGCCCTTGCAGACGGAAGCGGGCTCTGAGCCAGGCTGAGGGCCGAAAAGGCCGCTGAAAGGCGAGTTTTTGGGTCCATTCCTGGGCGCCCTGCTACCATCCTTCGGTCACTATGGCGCCTCCGCAAGAGCACGACGATCAGAGAAGCGGCTCCGTCATCGGGGCCAAGTGGCGAGTCGACTCGCTGCTCGGGTCGGGCTCCATGGCCTCCGTGTATGCGGTCACCCACCGCAACGGCTCGCGCGCCGCGCTGAAGATCCTCCACGAGTCCCTCGCGTCGGACGTGTCCGTCTGCGAGCGCTTCCTCGGCGAGGGCTACCTCACCAACTCCATCAAGCACTTCGGCATCGTCCGCGTCTTCGACGACGGCATGACCGACGACGGCTGCCCCTTTCTTGCCATGGACCTGCTCGAGGGCGAGACGCTCGATCTCCACCGCACCAAGGCGGGCGGCAAGCTGCCCATGTTCGAGGTCATCGAGATCGCGGACAAGGTGATGGACACGCTGGCGGCGGTGCACCAGGCGGGCATCATCCATCGCGATCTGAAGCCTCAGAACGTGTTCTGCGAGAACGACGGTGGCGTGAAGGTTCTCGACTTCGGTGTCGCACGACTCCAGGAGCGGATGAACTCGCACAGCGTCGTGGGCATGGTGCTCGGCACCCCATCGTTCATGTCGCCGGAGCAAGCTCTTGGCGGCAAGGACGTCGACGCCCGCTCCGACATCTGGGCGCTCGGCGCGATCATGTTCACGTTGCTCACCGGCGAGACCGTCCACATCGCGGCGCACGTCCAGGCGCGCCTGCTTGCGGCGGCCAGCGTGCGCGCGCGCTCCGTGCTCACCGCAGCGCCGCAGCTGCCGCAGGACATCGCGCTGGTGATCGACACGGCGCTTCAGTTCAAGAAGGACGAGCGCTGGCAGACCGTGACGGCCATGCGCAGCGCGCTGCGCAACGTGAAGCAGTCGCTTCCGCCGCCGAACATGCTCGACGACGCGATGGACTCCATGCGCAAGGGCGGCCCCAGCTTTCGCCCGGCCCCGATGCAGCAGCACGGCGGATTTGCGCAGCCGCAGCCGCACATGAGCACGCGCCCGCGGAGCGAAGGCCCGCCTCCCATGAACGACGCGAGCACCGTTATCGCCCCTAACCGCGGGAGCGAGACGATCACGTCCGCGCCTCCCATCCACGCGGTCACGGCGCCATCGACTGTGCCCGTGCACACTCCCGACAAGCGCCTGCAGACAGTCATGGGGATGGGCCCCATGCCGCAGGGGATGCAGAACAAGCTGCCGCCGGGCGTCCCCATTCCCGCGGGCTTCGCGCAGCCCAGTCCGCAACCCGCCCAGCCGAGCCGCGTGGTGCCGCAACCGCAAGCGCAGAGCGGTGTGCCGCAAGCGGCTCCGTCCGCGCCGAACGGGCCGACCACCGCACGTGGGCTCGGCGACGCGTACGGCAGACCCGTCGCGTCGCCCTCTGGTCCTGCGCCCGCCGAACCGATCGACCCGCGACGCGCTCCCTACGAGTCGCTCATCTCGGCGCAGGAGTCCGCGGGCGTGCCGGCGGCGTTCGGCAACACGAACGCGGTGTGGGCGCAGGTGCCGCCGGACGAGGAAGCAGAGGCTGCGCGGAGGCGTGGTGTGAAGATCGCGATCTCCGTGGCCGCGATGATCGCCGCCGCGCTCATCGCGTTCGCCGCTGTCGCCGTCATCAAGCGCAGCTCCGACCAGAACAAGGTCCCTCCGAGCAGCAGCGCGGCCACGAGCGGCAGCACGGGCAACATGCGCCTCGGGGGCACGGACGACCCGGGCTCACCCAACTACATACCCACCTGGGCGGACGGCGGACGCATCTCGAGCTACAAGCCTCCCAGCCTCGTCGTCCAGCCGAGCAACACGAACGAACAACCGCAGAATGGCGTCACCAACCCCAACCCCAACGGGTGGGGCATGCCACCAGCACGAAGCGACGCCGGCGCTCCTGGCTCCAGCACCGACGCAGGAGCCCACGACCCAGGGCGCGGCGGTGGTGGTGGTGGCGGCGGCGGCGGCGGCGGCGGCGGAGAAGACGCGGGCACCATCGAGCTGTGGTAGCGTAGAACGCTGAGGGTTCTTCCACGATGGTCGACTCCGTGAGAGGTGAGCGATGAACGACGGGACGCTGTTTCGCCCGGACCAGGGTTCGGGTGGTGGCGCGCGTGGCGGTGGCGGTGGCGGTGGCCGGCGCGGTGGTGGTGGTGGGCGCGGGCCTACCAACAGCGACGACGACGAGATTCAAGTCACCCTGAAGGACCGCTTCTTCGAGGCCACGCGCTCCGCGAGGCGACGCATGGGGCTCACCGTGGTGCTCCTGCTTATCGGCCTGGCGGCCACGATCATCGCCGCCATCCTGGCGCCGCGTTCGTACGAGAGCGAGGCCGAGGTCCTCGTGGCGCGTACGCAGATCATCCAGGGCGGCAATGCGTTCTCGCCGACTGGCGACGAGCGCAAGGACATCGCCAAGGAGTTCGAGGCGCAGATCTATTCGCGCGACAATCTCGCGTCGATCGTGAAGCAGGCGGAGCTCGTGGAGCGCTGGGACGCGATGCGCCAGCCGCACCGCCGCATGATCGACAAGCTCAACACGATCATGGGCCAGCCCAAGTTCACCGACGAGCAGAAGACGAACACGCTCATCCAGACGATCGAGGCGAAGCTCAAGGTCAACATCGACACGACCACCGTGCACCTGTCGATCGAGTGGTCCGAGCCGGAAGCGGCGCGCGACATCATCCAGGCCGCTCTGAAAAACTTCCAGGACTCGCGCTACGGCATCGAGGTCGGCGTGTTCCCCGAGAAGGTGAAGATCCTCGACTCGAACATGCAGCGCGCGCGCGGTGACTTCGACAAGGCGTTCCAGGAGCTGCAAAACCGGCTCGCACCCACCACGAGCGCGACGCAGAAGAAGACCATCTACGTACAGCGCCCGGGGCAGCCGCCCGTCGCCGTCGCCGCTGGTGACTCAGCCGCCGCGCGTCAGCTCGCGGACGTGGACGGAAAGATCCAGGCAGCGGAGGAGCAGAAGCGCCAGCGCGTCAACGATCTGAACCAGAAGCTGTCCGAGATGTCGCAGACCTACGCGGCCGGGCACCCCGACATCATCGCGTTGAAGCAGAACATCGCGAACACGCAGCAGGACAGCCTGGAGCTCACGGCGCTTCGGCAGCAACAGAAGGACCTGCGCGCGCAGGTCGCCGCAGCCACGTCGGCGGCGGGCGGCGGTGCAGAGACCCCAGGGCAGCGGATGGCTGTCCAGGTCGCGGTGGGGCCGGATCCTGCCAATGCATTGCCCAAGTCCTCCGACGACGTGCGCGCGCAGTTCGATGCGGCGCAGCGCAAGTACGAGGCGATGATGGTGCAGCTCGAGGCTGCCCGGAACGAACAGCAGCTCGCGGAGGCGGCGTTCAAGCACAAGTACTCCGTGACGCACCCTCCGGAGGCGTCGGCAAAACCGAAGCGACCGGTCGGCGCGATCGCGTCGCTCATCGGCGCCATCGCCACGATCCTGCTCGCGCTCGCGGTCGCGTCTCTGGCAGACCGCCTGTCCGGCATCTTCTTCGAGCCGCGCGACGTACGCGATCGCCTTGGACTGCCCGTGTTCGCCACGATGAAGTGGTGAAGCAAGTGGTGAAGCAAGGGTGAAGCAAGTGGTGAAGCAAGTGGTGACGGCACCTCCAAGAAACTGATAGAACGGGAGCTTCCAGGCCGATGCTCCCGTTCATCCACGTGCCAATGGCGCCGCTTCAAACGGTGACTGTCCAAGCCAGGACTGAGGCGCGGGATGCGCACGGGACCGACCCGAACGATCTCGAGCTCGAGGTCGCGCCGCTCGTTCGCTACGACGCCCTCTGGAACCACGCGAACGGTCACTTCGTCGCGCTCTACAATCCGCACCTCACCTACGCCACCGCGGACTCGGACCCGTCGCAGACGATCGACGGCAAATCGTCCTTCCTCCAGCTCCACAGCGTGAGCCTTGGGTTGGAGGTCGAGCGGCAGCGCTACCACATCACCTCGTACGGCAACTTCGCGTACGGCCCCGTGAGCAGCACCGCGCTCCTCGCGGCGTTCACCAAGCCGTGGCTGGGCGAGGGGTTGCCCCCGCCGCCGACCGTGATCATCCCCGCCAAGTTCGGGACCGTCGGCGCGGACGGGCACATCAGCACCACCATCTTCACGCTGCTCTTTGCGCAGGTGCAGCTCGCCGTGCCGATCTACCTGTCGCACCGGCTCACGCTGACTCCGCTGGTGACGTACAGCGCGTTCGGCGGTGCGGACTCTGCCTCGCGCTTGCCTCTGCCGATGGTGCGGGGTCCAGGCGCCAGCCTCTCGCTCGACGTGAAGGCCACGCGGCAGGACGTCTTCAAGTCGAAGGTCGGTGGTGGTCAGGCGCAGGCCTTCTTCGACGGCGACCGCGCAGGCCCCGGCTTCTACCTGGCCGAGGTCGAAGAGCGCTACACGCACAAGTACTCGGAGCGCTCGCAGAGCGAGCTGGCGATGGGCGCATCCGTCGCAAGCGACCAGTTCACCGGCACACGCCTCTTCCCGCAGGCGGAGGCGAACTCCGTCGTGGGCATGCATACCCGGCAGCTGGAGACGAAGTTCGCGGGCGTCGTGCGTGTCGGCCGGTGGCTCGACATCTTCGCCGGCAATCCGGAGCAGCGCGCGGAGGTCATCGGGGCCGTCAACGTGACGTTCATGAACGCGTTCACGCTGCGCGCGCAAGGCGCGTACGCGCGCGTGCTGAAGGACTCGACCGTCGAGGTGCCGCCGCAGTACTCGATCGTATATGGCGAGGGTGGAGCGATCTACAAATTCACGCGTGCGTTGTCGGCGGATGTGTCGGGGCGGTACTCGCATCAGGAGTTCGCGAACGCGCAGAAGGACGGCGTGACGAACCAGCTGCTCGTGATCCTGGGGATCACGTACGCGCCGCATGATTTGAAGCTGTAGGACCGTGGGCCGCGACGTCGATGTCGCCTGGACGGCACGTCGAGCGGTGGACCCCCGGACGTCCACGCGAGCCCGTGAAATCGAGCCGTTTTCCCGCCGCAGCGGCACGTGTCGCATGTGGAACGCCGCGTGCTTGTTACTGCGCGAGGGAGCTCTCCACTCCTCGAGGCCAGTGTCTCCCAATGGGGCATTTCTCACGGCTTTCTGATGACCGTCTGCCTGGTAACGCGCGCTACCAGGCACTAGTGTCTTCCCGCGAGTTGCGCGCGCCATCTTTTCCGTCGTTCACGACCCTCGAAAGGGACCCGAACATGCGAGCTTCGAGAAACGCTTTTCTTGCACCCGTTCTGGCGATCGGCCTTGTGGCGCTCTCTTTCCTGACCCCAGGGGACGCAGACGCGAAGCTCGCAGGTAGCGCCGGCAGCGCCACGTTCCATGCGAAGGCGACGCCGGGCGATCTGTCGATCGACGGCACCACGAACGATGTCGCGGTCGCGGACGACGGCACGAATGTGACGGTGACCGTTCAGCTCGGCAGCATCACGACGGGGATCGGCCTGCGCGACCGGCACACGAAGAAGTACCTCGAGGTCTCGAAGTTCAGCAGCACGCAGCTCCAGGTCGCGCGCTCGGGGCTGAACTGGAACGGCGGCAGTGGCGACGCGACCGGCGCGCTCACCATCCACGGCCAGACCAGGCAGACGCCCTTCCACTACACCGCGACGAAGAACGGCAAGAGCTTCACCGTCAAGGGCACCACACACATCAAGCTCACGGACTTCGGTATCGAGATTCCTTCGTACGTAGGGGTCACCGTGAAGAACGACGTGGACGTCGATATCTCCTTCACAGCCGTAGACGATTGAAACGACTCTGGCGATCGGCGCCGCTTCTCGAATAACGTGAACTCTACATCT
>JANXLV010000025.1 GCA_025355005.1 Myxococcales bacterium
GTCCCAGAGCAGGATTGGGCTTGTTTCCTCGTTACGCGGTGGTCGGCACGCTCCTCGCTTCGGATGGAGGGAACCCATGTCGGCACATCCCTCCCAGTCGCCCGCCCGAAACGAAGATGCACCCACGCGGATCGTGACGGCGCAGCATGACCCGTCCGCGAACCTCCTCGCGCTGGCGGATGCGATCGAGGCCTGCCTTCAGGTGAGCGTGGCTAGCGACAACGGGATCGGCGAAGAGCACACGCTCGCGCTGAACCCGAGCGCCGTGATCGTTCGCCCTCTGGAGGCGCAGCGCGTGCTGACGACGCAGCCCCTGTCCGTCCAGGCAAAGCCGACCGCGATCTTCGCGAGCCGCCTGCCCGCGCACTTCGTCGCGCCCAGCGCGCCCGGCGCGGTCGTGATCACGGCGACGCCTGCGATCGCACCGCCGGAGAAGACCGCGGTCGAGGCGCCGCGCAAGCAGACGTTGTTCGTACAGCCGGTGAAGCGTCGCAGCAAGGCGCCGTGGCTCGCCGTTGCCACGCTGCTCATCGCGGCCGTCGGTGTTGGAGGCTACGTGGAGCGCGGTCACATCCAGCAGTACCGCGCGCAGATGGCCGCGAAGCCCGCGCCCGCAGCGCCGGTCGCGCAGATCGCGCAGCCGCAAGCCACGCCCGTCGTCACGCAGCCGCAGCCTGCCGCCGTCACAACGCCCGTTCTTGCGCAGCCTGTCGTGGAGCCGGTCGTCGCGGTCGTCGCTCAGCCTGCTGCTCAGCCTGCTGCAGAGCCCGAGGCCCAGCCAGTCACTGCGCGCGTCAAGCATCGCGAGACCCACGCGCGGAAGCCGGACGCGAAGCCCGCATCCGATACGGCGCAGGCGTCGAACGACACGAAGCCCGAGCCCAGGGGCGAAGCAAAGCCCGAGTCGAAGCCCGACATGAAGGCCGCCGCCGACGCGATGTTGAAGGCGCAGCTGGACAGCGCGCTGTAGAAGCCTCCCGAAACGCTGCGTTCTATATTGGGGGAGGAGAGGTCTGGCGTTCCTTCTGGGGGATGAGGCCTTCTCGCATGCGTGCAAGGAACGAGGCCACGCGCGGGTTGGGCACGCCGCGGCCAGCCGCAGCAGAGTCCAGGATGTCCACCCAGTAGATCACTGCGAAGCCGCGCTGCACGGAGAGCGCCACCAGATCGCGGAGCGCGCCCTCTTCGTCGATGGTCGTGCCGGCGACGAGCTCCGCGAGAGACTGGATCGCCGCGCGCGCGAACTCGATGTCGCTCGAGGTCAGGCGCGCCGCCATGACCCGCTCCTTCGCGCGGGCGGTCTCCTTCAGGGCGCCTTGCGCATCGCCTGCGGCCAGCGCCACCAGCGCGCGCGTCGCACATGCAAACGCCTGGGTCCGCTGCTGCATCATCGACAGGCGCGCCTCCGTGAGCTCCGTCGCGAGATCGCGCGCCTCGGCATGCTCTCTGGCGCCCGTCCGCGCGATGATCTCGTTCACGAGCGCGAGCAGCTCGACGTCCGGTGAGATCTCGGCGCGCGCGGCCTGCCTGGCCGCCTTGAAGCGCTCGGCGGCCTCCAGGTGCTCACCGCGCATGATGAATGCGGCGCCGCGGCTCTGCTCCGCCGCATGCAGCAACGTGGGCAGGTCCCCGTGACCGAGCAGCAGACTTGCGCGCGAGAGCAGCCGGCGTCCCTCCGCCTCCTGGCCCTCGGATTCTATGAGCATCCCTCCGAGGGCGACCAGAACGCGCGCCTCCAACAAGGTGCATCCTGCACGCATCGAGATCGCGAGAGCACGCCGCAGCTCACGGGTGGCACGCGCCGGATCGACCCGCGCGGCGAGGAGGCCCATCATGACCGACCGCACGCACTCGTCGAACGAACGCTCGGGCATGGCGGCGCCTTCGAGCGCCACGTCCACGTCGAGCAGCGCATCCCCCGCGTCCACCTTGCCCAGCGTGACCAGGTGCAGCCCGCGCGCGATGACCAGGTTCATGGCCTGAGGTGATCTCCGCGACTCGCCCTCGAAGCGGGTGAGCGAGCGCTCTACCCGGGCAAGCGCGCGTTCGGCGTCTTCCTTGCCACCCATCAGCGCGGCGAACGACTCCGCGCGCGACGCGAGATCCTTCGCGAGAAGTGGCGACCAGTCGTCCGCGCGTGCCGAATCAACACGCGCACGCGTCACGCGCCGGGCACGCAGCGCCAGGAACGCGCTCCCCACCATACCGGCGATCGGATGTGTGCCCGTCAGCGGCTCGAGCAGCAGCGCGGCGGCATCCAGATCGAGGCGCAGCGTCATCACGAGCGCGCGCACGACACGACCGAAGGTACCTTTTCGCTCGCGGCGTGAGAGCGCGTCGAGCATCGCCATGTCCATGGTCGCCAGGGACTCGGACAGGGCCTTCTCGGGCAGGTCGTCCACCTCGTAGACGCGCGGCGGTGGCGCCGGCACCGCGATCGCGATCGCCTGCGCGGGGAGCGAGGCCGGTGGCTCCTCCACCACTGCGGGACCGAGGCCCACGAGCGGGCGCACGCTCTGGGGTGCGAGATCCTCGGAAGCTAGCGTCGCGGGAGAGACGGACATGGCCGGCGGCGGCACGCTCTTGCGCGGCGGTTCGCTCATGGGCCCGCGCGAGTTGACCGGCGCAGTGTCGAGGTCGGCGATCGTGTCGAACGCCTCGCGCGCGGTTGCGAAGCGATCCGCCTCGTCGCGAGCGAGAAGCCGCATGAGCGCAGACGCGAGCGGATCGGGCACGCGGCCTGTGAGGACGGGGTCCTTGGCGATGCGCGCACGGAGCCGCTCCTCGCGCGTGTCACCCGAGTGAAGCAAGCCCACTCCGAGCAGCTCGAAGAGCACCAGCCCCGCGGAATAGAGGTCCGATCGCGGAGAGACCACGCCGCGCGTGAGCGCCTCGGGCGGCATGTAGTCGACCGTTCCAAAGAGCGGCGTTCCGTTCCCCGCGAGCTCCGGCGAGAGACCGGTCGCCTGCGCCGCTAGCCCGAAATCGACGATCTTCGGGTTCTCGAAGCTGTAAGCGCTGCCGCGCTGCACGAGCACGTTCCGCGGCTTGATGTCCAGGTGGAGCACGCCCGCGTCGTGTGCGTCAGCGATTCCTTCGAGCAGCGCACGCGCTACGCGGAGCACTTCATGCGGAAGCAGCGCGCGCCCGAAGGAGCGCGGCTCGAGCGGTAGGGGGTCCGCGACGAGCTCGAGGGCGATGTAGAGACCGCCCGTCTCATCTGCGCCGTGATCGTAGAGCGCCGCGATACGGCGCGATTTCAATTTTGAAAGGGCGCGTGCCTCCGCCAGAAACCGCTGCCTTAACGCGTGCACGTCGGGCCCCGGAGGAACGATCTTCAGGGCAACATCGCGCGCAGCACGCATATCGCGGGCGCGATACACCGTGGCGGTGCCCCCGGAGCCGAGTGGCTCGCCGAGCTCGTAGCGTCCGAAAAGAATCGGCACCCGCTCACCTTAGCCTTTTTGATGGCGCGAGCCTATGCTACTCGGGACTTCCGGCATGACTGAGTCGCCAGAGTCGAACGAGTCACCGGAGGCCGCGCCCATGAGCCGTAAGAAGACGAAGTACGTGTTTGTCACGGGAGGCGTCGTCTCTTCGATTGGAAAGGGCCTCGCGAGCGCCTCCGTCGGCGCGCTGCTCGAGGGCCGTGGTCTGCGCATCACGCACATGAAGCTGGATCCCTACATCAACGTGGATCCCGGCACGATGAGCCCGTATCAGCACGGCGAGGTGTTCGTCACCGACGACGGCGCCGAGACGGATCTGGATCTCGGCCACTACGAGCGCTTCACCACTGCGCGCATGACCCGCGCGAACAACCTGACCACGGGCCGCATCTACGAAGCAGTCATCTCCAAGGAGCGCCGCGGCGAATACCTTGGCGCCACCGTGCAGGTCATTCCGCACATCACCGACGAGATCAAGGCGCGCGTCCGCGAGGCCACCGAAGGCGTGGACGTCGCCATCATCGAGGTCGGCGGCACGGTCGGCGACATCGAGTCGCTCCCCTTCCTGGAGGCGATCCGCCAGATCAAGATCGAGCAGGGCCCGCAGAACGCGCTCAGCATGCACGTCACGTTGGTCCCCTACCTCGAGACCGCGGGCGAGATGAAGACGAAGCCCACGCAGCACTCCGTGAAGGAGATGCGCGAGATCGGCATCCAGCCGGACATCCTCATCTGCCGCACGAAGACGCCGCTCAGCAAGGCCACGAAGGAGAAGATCGCGCTCTTCTCCAACGTCGCGGTGGAGGCGGTCATCTCCGCGATCGACGTCGCGTGCATCTACGACATGCCGGCGCACCTCCACTCCGAAGGCCTGGACGACCTCATCGCCGAGCGCCTCAACATCTGGAGCCGCCAGCCAGACCTCGCTCCGTGGCACAAGATCTCCGACCGCTTCAAGAAGCCGGCGCGGGGCTACGTGAAGATCGGCGTTGTCGGCAAGTACGTGCATCTCAAGGATGCGTACAAGTCGCTGCACGAGGCGCTCGTCCATGGCGGCCTCGCGAACGAAGCCAAGGTGGAGCTCGAATACATCGACTCCGAGCAGATCGAACGCGAAGGTCCCGAGGCGCTTCTCTCCGCCATGGACGCCGTGCTCGTTCCCGGTGGCTTTGGCGATCGCGGAACAGAGGGGAAAATCACCGCGATCCGTTACGCGCGCGAGAACAAGGTGCCGTTCTTCGGCATCTGCCTCGGTATGCAGCTCGCAGTCGTGGAGTTCGCGCGTGACGTGGCGAACCTGCCCGGCGCGAACTCGTCCGAGTTCGACCGCGACACCCAGCACGCCGTCATCGACTTCATGCCGGACCAGCGCAACATGCGCAACAAGGGCGGCACCATGCGCCTCGGCGCGTTCGCGTGCTCGCTGCTCGCCGGCTCCGTCGCGGCAGAGGCCTACGGCGCAACGGAGATCTCCGAACGTCACCGGCACCGCTACGAGTTCGCGAACGAGTACCGCGAGCCGCTGCAGTCCGCGGGCCTCGTGCTCTCCGGCACCTCGCCTGACAAGAAGCTCGTCGAGATGATTGAGCTCAAGGATCACCCCTACTTCGTCGGTTGCCAGTTCCACCCTGAGTTCAAGAGCCGGCCCACCGCGGCCCATCCGCTCTTCTCGCGCTTCGTGAAGGCCGCGCTCGCGCACCGCGACGGGCGCACCGCTTCGGGAGATGCACGTGTCGAAAAGAAGTCCGAGCCGCAGCCCAGCGTGAACTGAGGCCGCGCGCTACTCTGCCGCGGCGGCCTGCGGCGGCTCTTCTTCGCGACGACTGCCGTACGCGTAGCCGTAGGTCTGCCCGTAGTTGTAGCTGTACTCGAAGCGGGTGAAGTCCACTGCGTTGAGCAGTGCCCCCGCGATCGGCGCATCAACGTCGTGGAGGGCGCGCAGTCCGCGCCGGGTCAGCGCCAGCGGCGTCTTGAAGGCGCGGATGACGAAGAGGCACGAGTCGACGAGCGTGGCGATGATCGCAGCGTCCGTGACAGCCACGACGGGCGGGCTGTCGATGATCACGCGATCGAAGCGCTCCGAGGCGTCCGCCAGAAACTGCCGGAAGCGCTCCGAATGCAGCATGTCGGCCGGGTTCGGCGGAACCGGGCCCGCGGGAATGCAGTACAGGTTGTCCACCTGCGTCGGCTTTGCGACGTCGTCGAGCGTGGCTTCGCCAACGATCAGGCTCGTGACGCCGGGGTCGCCTACGCGATCGAAGATGCGATGCAGGCGCGGCCTGCGCAGATCACAGTCGATGATCACCGTGCGCAGCCCGCCTTGCGCCATGGACACGGCGATGCTGCACGCGACGGTCGTCTTCCCCTCGGCGGGCACCGCGCTGGTCACGAGCAGCGTGCGGTGCGGGCGGTCCGGGTTCATGAACATCAGGTTGGTGCGCACGCTCCGCACCGCCTCACCGACGGGGCTCAGCGGGTGCTCGTGCACGACCAGCTCCGGCGTGGCTGCGCTCATGCCCCGCCGCGGCCGCTGCAGCTTCCGGGCATAGGCGCCGGCACCCAGCTCGCCGCGAGCGTCATGCTCGGGCAAGAGCCCGATGAACGTCAGACCGAGCTTCTCCTCCACATCGTCCGGAACCTTGATGGAGCTATCGAGCTGCACGCGCGTCCACGCGACGAGGACACCGATGAGCAGCCCTGCCCCGAGAGCTATCAGGAAGTTCACGACGGGATGCGGCCGGATCGGTATCTGTGGCTCCAGCGCTGGGTCGACCTGGCGGACGTTGTTCGCACGCATCATGCGCGCCAGGTCCGCCTCCTTCATGCGAACCAGAAGCAAGGAATAGAGCTTCTCGTTCTGTTCGCGCGCGCGGTCGAGACGCCGAAAATCCACGTCCTGCAGGTTCAGATCGATCGCCCGCTTGCGTGCGCCTTCGTACAGGTTGGCCTCGCCTGCTTCCTGGTGCTCGATGATCGCGAGGTCGTGGCTGAGCGCGCCCTTGAGGTTCTTGACCTCGCGCAGCAGCGCCGCCCTGGTGACAGCCACCTTGCCATCCGCGACTCGCACCGCGGGATGGTTGTCGCCCTTACCCTCGTTCCGAAGCGTCTCGCGGTCCTCGACGGCCTGCTGGTACCGCGAACGCAGCGCGGAGAGGCTGGTGTTCGCGAGCAGCTCCGAGGACGGAAGGTCGGCGGGGTCGTCGTCCTTGACCTTCGACAGCTCTGTGAAGCGCGCCCTGATCTCTTGCTTCCGCGTGAGCGTGTGGCTTAGCGCCGTGTCGAAGTGCTCCAGCTCGAGGCGGAGCATGTTCGACGCCTCGTTGATGGAGGTGCTCGGGAGCTCGTGCTTTTGCTTGAACTCGTGGATCTCCCGCTCGTTCCGCGACAGCTCGTGTGCGAGCGTGTCGAGCTGACCGTTCAGCCAGAGGATCGCGTCCTGGGTTTCGTTCACCTTGTTCTCGAGGTTCTGCTCGATGTAGGCGTCCTTGACCGCGTTGCAGATGCGGCGCGCCCGCGCCGGGTCCGAGTCCTCGACCTTGAGCAGGACGAGCCTGCTTCCCTTCACTGGCTCCACCGTGATTCGCTCACGCAAGGCCGCGGTGATCTCCTCGTGCGACGCAGGCGGTCGCCCATCCCCGCCGGCGAATCGCTTCTCCGCAGCCAGCCCAAGGTCGCGGGCAGCGCGACCAAGCACCCTCTCCGAGCGTATGATCCAGAACTGGGTCTCGTAGTATTCGCGGTTGTCCCAGTAGCTGGGCGCAAGCGCCAGATCGCCGCCGGTCTGCCCGTTCAGCGGACGGATCGCGCCAGGATCGTACTCGATCATCGCGGTGGCCAGATAGACCTTGGTCAGCATGCGGGTGCCGACGATGCTGACGGACCCGAACGTGGCGACGATGACGAGGATCAACAACCAGCTCTTGTGGAGCACCTTCGCGAACGTCGACAGCCCGCCGCTGACCTCCTCGGCCACCGTCTTCCCATCGCGCCGCTGATCTCGTCGTTGTGATGCCATGTTTCGAGCTCGGTCCGAGGACGTGATCGGCCACCGTTACATCAGAAGCAATCGCGATGGAATCCAGGATGAGCTGACTCGCCGCGTCACGCACCGCGTGATCACGACGCGGTCTAGAGGCCGGGAAGTGTGGAATTCCCGGCCTCTTAGGGCGCGAGCACAGTCGGCTCCAGTGAGAAAGTGCAGGAGGCTCGGAACGCTACGAGGCGATCCAGGGCCGGGTGAATCAGCTGTCCGACATTCGTCATCATGCCCATCTCGGGGCTGACGCGACCCAGGTTCAGACGCAGTCCCGGCGCGATCACAGCTTCTGCGCGGCGGTCATCCTGGATGCTGGGATCCAGCAAATACAGCTCCGCCAGCTCGACCCCCGGCGAGAACACCTGCCGTATGCGAACGCCGACG
Organism: Myxococcales bacterium; assembly: GCA_025355005.1. Taxonomy (GTDB): domain Bacteria; phylum Myxococcota_A; class Polyangia; order Polyangiales; family Polyangiaceae; genus JANXLV01. The sequence goes on from JANXLV010000025.1 coordinate 7,870, forward strand.
TAGAGCGTCGTGATGGTGGAGAGGTTCGAGCGCGGCGAATGACCCGCATCGATCGCCCAGTCGACCTGATGGCGAAGCTGCATGGTGACCGGCCCGAACACGGCGCGCACGTCCACCGCGGGAAGCACCGTGAGGGAGCTGGCCCGGAAGGCGTCGTAATCCCAGGGGCGCATGGAGGCGAGGACAAGCGAGACGTCCTTCGCCTGGTCGCTGCCGTACCTCGCTGTGGGAAGGGCGAGCCCGAGATCGCCGCCGAGCGCCATGCCCTGCGCATGCAGCCATACGATGCGACCGCCGGCGATCACGTTTCCGGCCAGGATCTTCGAGCCCGCATACGAGGGACTGGTCGCCGTGCCCACCTGGTACTCGAGGTGGAAGTAGTAGTTGCGGCTGGCGAGCGGCGACTCCACACGCAGGTGCTGCGCGAGCGCGAAGACATCCCTCGCGCCCGTGCCCTCGCGCGCCGACAAGGACGCACCCCAGGTGTCGATGGCGACGTGCAGGTCGTCGTGCTCGATCTCGGAGAGGGTGACGGGATCGGTTGCGAGCGCGGCGAGGTCTTCACCAGCGCTGGCGGGACGCGCAAGCCCAAACGTGAGCGTGAGCGTGAGCGTGAGCGCGAGCGGCAGCGGCAGCGTGACTGCAGCGCTCACCGCCCGGATCTGCTTCTTTCTCCTCCGCATCCAGGACAAGAACTACCATGGAGCCAATGCTGTCCGCGGTGTTCCAGAGAGCAGGCGCGGCCGCGGAGCGCCTGGTGCGGCGCTTCATGCCGGACCCGTTTGCGCTCGTGCTGCTGCTCACGCTCGTGTCACTGGTGCTTGGCGTGGCGCTCATCCCCGATGCAGCAGGCGCGCCACCGAGAACGGTGCTGGGTCGGACGTCGGAGGTCGTGAGCCTCTGGACGAGCGGCTTCGGCAACGCAGAGATCCTGAAGTTCGGCTTCCAGATCATCCTCATCGTGGTCACGGGCGAAGCCATCGCCGAGAGCCCGCCCGCGCAGAAGCTCCTGGCCCGGCTGACCGCGCTGCCAAAGACGGCCCCTCAAGCCCTGCTGGTCGTGACGGCGTTCGCGGTCGTCTCGGGTTGGGTGCACTGGGGCTTCGGCCTGATCGCGAGCGCGCTCCTGGCGCGTGCAGTGGGTCGCTCGTTTCGCGAGCGTGGCATCCCGCTGCACTATCCGTTGCTGGGCACTGGCGCGTACACCGCGATGCTGCTCTGGCATGCGGGCCTCACCGCCAGCGCGCCGCTGCTGATGAACACGCAGAAGAACTTCGTGAGCGACGTGCTCGGCGAGAAGGACGCCAAGGTTCCGCTCACCGAGACGATATTTGCACCCTACAACTTGATCGCGTGCGCGCTGCTCATCGTGCTGGTGCCGCTGCTGGTCATGGCGATGCACCCGGCCAAGGCGGACGTGATCGAGGCCCCAGCTGCGCCGGCGGCGGAGGACGCAAGAGAGCCGGGCGAGGCGGGGCCAACGCCGACGACCACGTGGAAGACGCCCGCGGAGCACCTGGACAAGCGACGGTGGCTCACGTTCCTCGGCGGCGCGCTCGGCCTGTCGTTCCTGGTGCGATACCTGCGCGAGCACGGCTTCGATCTGAACCACAACGTCGTCAACACGACGTTCCTCATGCTCGGCATGCTGCTCCATGACAGCCCGGTCGCGTACGCCAGGGCCGTGAAGAAGAGCGCGGGCGGCGTGGCCGGCGTCATCCTGCAGTTCCCGTTCTATGGCGGGATCCTGGAGATCATGCAGAAGTGCGGGATCTCCGATCGCATCTCGCATGCGTTCGTCGCGCTCGCGACGGCGCACACGTTGCCGCTGTTCGCGTTCGCGGCCTCCGTGGTGACGAAGAGCTTCGTGCCATCTGGCGCGGGCGAATGGGCCGTGGAGGGGCCGCCCATGCTGCGAGCCGCGAGAGCGCTCGGCGTGCCGTACGGAAAGATCACGATGTCTGTCGCCTACGGCAACATGCTCGGAAACATGTACCAGCCATTCTGGAGCCTGCCGCTGCTCGGCGTGATGGGGCTCCGTGCGAAGGACATCATGGGTTACTGCCTCATTCTGTTCGCCGTGGCGCTACCGATTCTCGCCGCGGCGCTCTACTTCGGTTGATCCAGGAAGGCCCGCAGTGGTGGTAGCATCGCGGCCCATGAAAAACGCTGCACGGAGCTCGCTCGTCATCCTCGCGTCGTTGGTTCCACTTCTTGGATGCGACAAGCCAAGCAGCGGCGGCGGTGGTCCTGCCGCGAGCGCCAGCACGATGGCTGCCGCTGCTGCTGCGTCGGTCTCCGCTGCCGCGGCCGCGCCGACGCCCGCTCCGAGCGCAGCGCCCAGCGCCGCACCCGAGCCGCCGCATGACTGCCCCACCGGCTCCGCTGGCATCGGCTCCTTCGCCAGCCCGTGCGACGCGAAGGGCAAGGACCGCATGATGGAGATCACCTGGAAGAAGACGGACGACAAGGGCCCGCTGTTCTTCGTGAAGAGCAAGTCCAAGCTGACGGTCCTTTACGGCAAGGTCGCCGTCTATTTCTACGACAAGACGGGCAAGCAGCTCGAGGTGAAGGACGAGGCGAATCCGATCGCGAAGCCGCGGCCCTTCCACACCTGCACCGGCGCGAACCTGTTCGGCGGCGAGATGAAGCTCGGCGACAAGTACGACCTCACCTTCTCCTGCGTGACGAAGAAGAACGTGCCGGAGGGCACGGACAAGATCGAGGCGGAGATCCAGATGGTGGGCTTCTCGGATGCGACCGGCAAGAAGGTGGACTTCTACTGGCGCAACCCGGACCTCACGCCGGAAGTGCGCCCCAAGGGCGGCGCCAAGTAGTCACGTCGGCGAAGTAGTCACACCGGCGCGATCACGCCTTCCGCCACGGCACGGATGAGGATGGCGTGGGTTCGCGCATGGCCTGGGCGCTCCGCGTGCACGTGGCCGCGCAGCACGCCGCAGTGGATGTACACGTCGCCGATCAGGTCGAGCAGCTTGTGGCGCGCGGGCTCGTCGTCCGCGAACGGACGGCCGTGGTGCAGCGGTTCGCGATCCTTGCACAATACAACTACCGACTCGCGCGGCACCCACGCGGCCACGCCGCGCGAGACGAGCTCCATCACGTCTTCCTCGCGCGAGAACGTGCGCGCGGGTGCGATGTCCTGCTCGAACGCGGCGGAGGTGCCGTCCCACGAGACCTCGCGATCGTAGCGAGCGTCACCGAGGTCAACGCGGACGGAGAGCTGCGTGTCCTCTGCTGGCGTGAACGCGTAGCGGGCATCTCCATCGGTGAGCGTCGCTGCGCGCGTGATTCGCGCGTGAACCAGGTCCGGCGCGCGTTCCGCGGAGCTCAGCGCGGCGCGCAGGGCGGCGAGCCACGCCGTCGCGCCGCCATCGAGCAGCGGCAGCTCGTCACCTGAAACGCTGACCGACAGTCCTCCGGTGATGGAGAGCCCGAAGAGCGCAGCAGCCAGGTGCTCCACCGTGCGCAGCGACGCCCCACCCACGGCAATGGTCGTCGAGCGGAACGCGTCGGTGACCGGGCATCCTGGGAGTGCTTCGCGCTCGCCCAGAACGGACAGCATCACGCGCGGATCGTCGCTGGCGCAGATCGACACCTCCGCGATCCTCCCGAGATGCAGCCCGCGCCCGCTCACGCGCGTGGGCGCGGAGCTCACTCCTTCTTCCTCGCCATCAAGGACGAGAGCAGGATCGCGAAAGCCAGCCCACCCGCGCCCCACGCTCCGTAGAGCCAGGAGGGCGGCCCCGGCCCGCGAAGCGCAACGCCGGTGGCTTGGTCTGCGCTCATGAGCAGCTGCTGCTCGAGGCCCGCGCCGTCGTCGGTGCCGTAGGAGACCGTCAGGAGCGACGTGCCCGTGTCGTCGGGAAAGAGCATCTGCGCCGTGCGCAGCGGCTGGTTGTCCACGTCGCGCTTTCCCTCGCCCCAGACCACGCCGACGAGCGTGTTGTCACTGCGGGCATGGACCTCGTGGCGCACCTCGTTCCAGGTCACCTGCGATTCGCGGTACACACCAGGCATCCCACGCGCGACTTCTCGCAGCTGCGCGTCGTCGATGGCGCCTCGCTTCTCCGTGTGCGTGAGCGTGACGCGCGGCGCGAAGCCAAGCACGCGCGGACGCGTCCACATCTTTCCAACGCTCGGCGCGGGTGTGGGTGAAGCAGGCGTCGGTGAAGCTTGCTCGCTGGGGACGAATCCTTCGGGCGGCGAATAGGCGAACGGCGCGTTCGCGGCGCGCTCGCGGGGATGCGTGATGCTCGGCCCCGCCGCGGCAACCGCGATCGAGACCCCGAAGAGCAGGCCGCGCGAGAGCTTCTTCTTCTCGGTGCTGCGGGTGGTCTCGGTGCCGGAGGTCATGTCGACGAGAGAATCGCACACCCTGACTCGCCCGCCCATGGTGTGCTTCGACGACGAGCGGTGCCGTTCATGCCGTTCATCTCCTGTAGCGCTGGAAGAGCTCGACCAGCTCGTCGATGGTCTCTTCGGCTCGCGTCTTGTCCTTCGCCGTGAGCGCGGCCTTCGCGGACTGACGGAGGTGACTTCGCAAGAGCTCGCGCGAGACGCCTCGTAGTGCTTCCTGCACGGAGTCGATCTGCAGGAGGATGTCCGGACAGTATCGCTCCCCGTCGATCATGCGCGCGACGCCTCCGACCTGGCCCTGGATGCGCGCTAGCCGGCGGAGGTTCTCGGCCTTGGTGTCCGGGTCCGCGCCCTGCACTTGACGCTCGGAGGCGGGTGCTTCTTGAGGCGCGGTCTTCACCGGCCTCTCGGGCTTCTTCTTCAAGACGAGCTTCCTTTCACGATAGGGGATACCCCTACCCCCTTATGGCGTCGCCGGGCACCGGTCAAGGTGGCGCGAAGTGGTCCGCGGGCCGGGGTCTGGGCGAGCGAGCAGCCCAAGCACCCTCGGGAAGAAGGCGTCTCCTCGTGGCGACGCTCGCCCGTTTTGGTGAGCCGATACCCCCTCAGGTGAGGACGGCAGGCAGCAATAGTCCCCCCCACTTGCGGACCAGGGCGCACATGCACCCCGAGATCTAACGGTTCCATGTGGATCATCGGTCACACGGCTGTGACATGGAATCGCGCGAGATTTGCGGGATACGAACCCAGCAAATTTGGCGTGTTTATCGATGAGACCAATTTGAAACGACATCGGCACGGTGTCTGCACCATGTCCCCACACGATGGCAACCACCAACCACCTCCTCACCCTCGCGACAGTGACACTGGTCGCTGGCGTCGTGAGCGTGGGTTGTGGCAAGCGCGACGTCTCGCACGCCGCGACCAAGTCGGTTGCCCCGAGCAACACCAGCACCACCATCGCTGATGCGCCCGTCGCGCCGGCGGTCGAGGCGCAGCACGGCTCGCGCCGAGTGAAGAACCTCGACGTGCCGGTCCTCGTTGATGGCGAGCAGGTCGCGGTGCTCCGTACCGGTGAGCTCCCCACGCAGCTCGTCGCGCACGACGACAAGAAGAACGGCGTCGAAGAGGCGCGCTTCTACCGCTTCAGCGAATACCTCACCGCCATCGGCGTCGACATCTCCAAGATCAAGTCGATCCACCTCCAGGCGAACATGGACCGCATCGCCTCGATCGAAGGCAGCGAGCTCCGCGCGGAGCCCACGCGCTTCGTGTTCGACTTCCTCGGCAAGACGAACGGCTCCGTGAAGGCCGCGTGGGACACCACGGGCATGAAGAACACGTTCCACTCTTCCGAGATGTACGCCGTCAGCATCTTCGTCAACAAGGCGGCCCCCGCGGTCAGCGTCGCGAAGAGCTGCTACCTGGTGGACGGCCACTGTTCGAACGACCTCGCGTACGTCGAGAAGAAGGTTCCCACCGGCACGCGCGTATACCAGGACGGCAAGCTCGTCGGCATGGCGAAGCGCAAGACGCTCACCGACGCGCTCGTCATGGGTCGCGACGGCGAGGACGCAAAGTATTCGGTCGCGAAGCTGGCGCAGTCCTTCGGTGCGGACATCACGCACGCGAAGAGCATCGAGCTCCTCCAGGGTGACGACGTCGTCGCCCGTTTCAGCGCGAACGAGTGGCAGTCCGCTGCCCCCGCGCTCTCCTTCAAGCTTCCGCAGCACAATCACGGCAAGATCCGCGTCTTCGTCCCCGCGAATGTGCAAGCAACGTCCGACTCGCCCGCAAACCGCGAGGCAACCATCAGCGCGATCGTGATTCACAAGAGCTCTCCCCTCTCGACCCTCGACCTTTCGCCCATCTCGGATGATACGGCGCCGCAAGCGACCGCTGGCATGGAGAACGTGCAGGGCTCGCCCATAAACCCCAGCGACGAAGGCTCTTGAGCCCGTCGCACAAGATTTTCATCACCTGATTTCGGAGGATTTCACATGTCTATCAAGAGAACCCGCATCTTCGCCGCCGCCACCCTCGCCTCTGTTGGCGCGCTCGTATCGAGCCACGCTGACGCCGGCCCGGCCGCGACTGGCGGCACCGTGCTTCTGCAGACCGCGACCAAGTTGGTCTACGAAGCGCCGGACGGCAAGGTCTCCAAGCAGCAAGGCGCAGGCGCGATGGACGCGCACCTCGCGACGGACGGCACGGGCCTCATCTTCATGACGTGGACGCACTCGGTCCCGACGAAGAACAACGACGGCGCTGGAATCCAGGGCGCGATCGCCCTCTACCAGCTGACGGACAAGGGCCTCGTTACCACGAAGGACACCACGGTGCTCCCGACGCTTCAGGGCGAGCGCGACTACATGCGCCCGAACGCGGCCGTCGGTGCGAAGTTCATGATGACGATCTTCGCGACGGAGGACAACGGCGTCACCAACAACCCGCAGTCGGCCGGCTGGGTCTTCGACCGCAAGGGCGCGATGGTGCCGATCACGAACACCACGCGCGGCCAGAACAAGGGCGGCGCGGCGACGGACCTCCCGACCAACCTCATCACGCTCGGCCTCAAGGGCAACAACGACGCGCAGCAGTGGGGCCCCCACAGCGTCTGCCCGATCGGCACGGACGCAGCTACCGGCGGCGACGCCTTCCTCGTCGGCATGCAGCGCAACAACCAGTCTGCCTGGGTTGCCAAGGTCGTCGTTGCCGCGGATGGCGCGGGCGCGAAGGTCACGGTCCCCTTCCTCACCAAGTTCGTGAACAACGCGCAGCACACGCGCCCGCAGATCGCTTGCCCCCCTCCGAGCGTCACGGATCGCAGCGTCCTCGCTGTCACGTCCGTCGAAGCCAACAACCAGCCCGCCGACATCGGCATCCGCATCGCGACCATCGACACGTCCACGGGCCAGGTCCTGAAGAACGTGCGCGTGCAGCAGGTCGTTCGCGACGCAACCACGGGCAAGACCATCCACACGGTGCAGCCATCCCTCGCGTACATCTCGAAGGATGTCGTCGCCCTCCAGTGGCAGAAGTCCGACAACGCGGCCGCTCGCGGCGGTGGCAACAACAACAACGGCAACGGCCACACGGGCGGCGAGAACCTCTCGATGCTCACCAGCTACAAGCTCGCGGACCTCTCGAAGGTCGACGAGATGGAAGCGGTCGCTCCCTACCAGCGTCACGGCCGCTCGTTCGGCACGATGTACGGCGCGGGCGAAGGCGCAGCGACGGTCGCGATGATGGGCGGATCTTCCACGGGCACCGGCAAGGGCCTCGTGCAGATGGTCAACGTCGACTCTGCGTCCGGCAAGATCGTCGCGGCTGACCGCACGAAGGACCTCTACAACGTGTCCACGTACTCGGACGTCGCGGCCCTCCAGGTTCGTGGCAAGCGCAACCCCAACAACCAGGGCTGCGGCTTCCTCAACGGCCTCGGCGGCCTCGCGAACCCGGGCTTCGGCCAGGCGACGGGCTTCATGCCCGAGGTGAAGACCTTCACGCTCGCTGCGGTCCCCGGCTACAAGACGGCAGCCGCTCCCGGCACGCCGCAGACCACGGGTCAGCGCGAGAGCCTCTACCTCTCCCTCATCCCGGCGACCTGGGATCCGACGAAGCAGACGGCGCCCGGCGGCGTCGCGAACTCCGACAACATCCCGACCGGCCCGTCCCCGACGACCGGTGGTAGCAACGGCGGCGGCGGCGGCTCGAACGGCGGCGGCTCGAACGGTGGCGCCTCGGGCGCGGGCGACATGCCCACGACCGGCTACGGCAACCAGCCGGAGATGACGGACGCGAACAGCGGTGGCTGCTCGGTGTCCAGCAAGAACGAGAGCACCGGCGGCCTCGCTGGCATCCTCCTCACGCTCGGCCTCACCATCGCCGGCATCCGTCGCAACAAGAAGTCGGAGGAGAAGTGATCATGAACCGCTACATCGTTCTTGCAGCAGCGTTGGCAGCCGCGGGCCTTGTGGCGGCGTGCGGAAGTGACAGCTCGGGCTCCCTCGGAAACGGGGAGCCGGGCGGATACGGCCAGGGGACCGGCACTGGAACCGGCAACGGAAACGGCACTGGAACCGGCAACGGAAACGGAAACGGAAACAACAACACCGGAAGCGCACCGCCTCCGACCTCCGGCCCCGGCGCCACGACGGGCGCAGCCCACCAGTACTTCGACGCCAACGTATACCCCTCGCTCGAGACGACGTGCGGCGGCTGCCACAACGGCGGCGCTGACGGCGCCCCGAAGTTCATGGTCGCGAGCGACGCGACCAAGACGTACTCGAACCTCGACGCACGCGGCGACATCATCGTCGACGCGTCCACGAGCCAGCTCCTGAAGCAGGGCGCGCACGACAGCAACAAGGCGCCGGCGCTGACTCCCGATCAGGTCACGAAGATCAACACCTGGCTCACCACCGAGGCCATGGAGCGCGTGGGCATGGCCGCACCGGTCAACGTCCTCTCGAAGATCGGCACCTGCCTCGATCAGACCAAGTTCAACGCCATCGGCTTCGACAAGCTGCTCACCACGCAGCGCAAGACCGAGAACGCCAACAACTGCACCGGCTGCAACCAGGCGCCCTGCCGCACGTGCCACACCGGTGGCGATGGCGGGTACTACAACGCGATGGGCAGCGGGCTCGACCAGACCACGTTTGCGAAGACGCAGACGGCGCCGTTCATCTCGAAGTACATCGGCCTCAACGGCACGACCCCGGTTCCCTCGAACGCGATCATGACGAAGAGCCAGGCCACGCAGACGGGCGCGCCCTACAGCCACCCGATGTTCACCCTCTCGGCGACCCAGCAGACGGCGCTCGATGCCTTCGTGACCGATGCGATCACGAAGTACACGAACAAGCAGTGCGGTCAGTGATAGCCTGACGGAATGCGTGCGCACCTCCTGGTTTTCGGCCTGTGCCTGACGCTCCTCGGAGCTGGCGTGGCCTGTAGTTCCAGCAGTACGAACAAGCTGTCCGGCGCGCCTGGCACCGGTACTTCCGACAACGCTCCGGCGGCTGTGAAGAAGTACGGGTGCCAGAACTGCCACGGGACGGACATGAGCGGCGTGACCGTCGCGCTCACGATGCAGCCAGACGGCGTGGACCTCTACCCGCCGAACCTCACCACCGACCAGGCCACCGGCATCGGCACATGGACCGACGGCCAGCTGGAGTTCGCCATCAAGAATGGCGTCGACAAGGACGGTCTGGTGCTCTGCCCGCAGATGAAGCACTTCTCGCAGATCACCCCGGAAGAGATGTCGGAGACGATCAAGTTCCTGCGAGGCCTGCCGTCCGTCAAGAAGGACATCCCTGGAAGCATCTGCCCGCCGCTGAAGACAAAGATGTAGCCGGTGGGTTCGCCTGAAGAGCCGACGCAGAACGAGGGGGAGAAGCCCAGCTGGGTGGACCCTCGACTCCGCGTCGGCTTCGTCGTTTTTGTCGCGGTGTTGCTGGTCGTGTTGCGCTCGCCCATCGCGGTGAGCGCGATCACGGTCGCCCTGGCCGTGATGTTCCTCGTGGTCGGACTGGGCGCGCGGCAGCTCCTGCGTCGGACCACGAAGCTCTGGGCCTTCGCGGTATTCGTGATCGTCTCGTATGCGGTGACCAGCGAGGACGCTGCGATCGATCGATGGATGGTGTTCCGCGTGATGGGGCACAACCTGTCGCTCAACGCAGGCGGCGCGCTCGTGGGCGCCACGATGATCCAGCGGGTGCTCGCGCTCGTCTATGCGTCGCAGATCGCTCGCGCCGGGGATAGCCGAGCGATCGCCTCCGGGATGGAGAAGCTTGGTGTGCCGCTCATCATCGCGACGTCGATGGATGCGGTGCTTGCGCTGCTGGGTGGGGTGGACCGTGGGAAGCGCGGAGGCGGAGGCGGAGGTGGAGGCGGCGGCGGTGGCGGAGGTGGAGGCGGCGGCGGTGGCGGAGGTGGAGGCGGGCGAGGTGGCGTTGGCGGGGTGAAGGCGTTCTTTGCGGCGATGAAGAAGCTCGCGAAGGGGAACGTGAGCGCGCTCGTGGGGCGGGTGGATGAGCAGATGGCTCGCGTGGAGGCTCACCTCGAACGCCAGGGCATGACGGAGAAGAAGCGCGCTATCGCAAAGGACGCGGTTGTCGTGGCTGGCGTGGCGCTCACGATGCTCGGCATCAAGGCGCTCAAGATCCTGCCAAGCATTCCGTTCGCGCCTGGGCACAAGCTGGTGCTCCTCACGCCGCTCTACCTGGTCGCTAGCATGAAGACGAAGTCGAGGTTTGGCGGCACCCTCACGGGCATCACGATGGGTACTGTCGCCTTCCTGCTGGGGGACGGACGCTACGGTGTCTTCGAGATCGCAAAGCACATCACCCCGGGCCTCGTGTCCGATTTCACGCGGCCGCTGTATGCGCGCGACGGCAAGACCGCTGGCGCGTTCATGTGCTCCGTGGTGGGCGCATTCATGGGGAGCATGCGCTTTTCGACCATTTTCTTCGTGGTCATGCTCACGCAGGCGCCGAAGGTCGCTTACGCGATGCTGGTGCCGGGGCTCGTCGTCCATACGACATTCGGGCTACTATCGGGGCTCGTCAGCGCGCCGCTGGTCCGCGCCTTCGGGGGAGCGCCCCCGGCCAAGAACTTGCAGGATACACGTGACAAGGATGACCCCAAGGTGCTTCAGGAAGACATCAAATGAGTAAGCTCGTCTCCGACGACGGCCGCACGCACATCACCTCGAGCCTGATGCGCGAGTCCCTCGTGGACCGCAAGGTGATCGCCAAGACGAACTCCGCCGAGGAGTTCTCCATCATGCCGGACGTCACGCTCGTCAGCATCGGCGGACAGTCCATCTTCGATCGCGGGAAAGCGGCAGTGCTCCCGCTGGTGACGGAGCTCGCTGCCATTCGCGAGTCGCGCAAGTACAAGATGGTCATCGGCGTGGGTGGTGGAGCGCGGGTGCGGCATACCATCGCGATCGCGCTCGACCTCGGCCTGCCCACGGGCGGCGTCGCGCAGCTCGTCGGCGCGATGGAGGAAGCGAACGCGGTCTTCCTGAACGCGCTCATGGCCAAGCACGGCAGCATCGTGATGCAGCGCGAGCACTTCTGGGAGCTGCCGCTCTATCTGGAGAGCGGGATGCTGCCGATCGTGATCAGCACGCCGCCGTACCACTTCTGGGAGCCGCCGCCGGTCGAGGACAGCCCCCTGCCCACGCACGGCTCGGACTTCGGGCTCTTCATCCACGCGGAGGTGCTCGGCATGAAGCGCATCATCTTCGTCAAGGACGAGGACGGCCTCTACGACAAGGATCCGAAGAAGCACTCGGACGCGCGGCTCATCAAGAAGACCACGCTGGGCCGCTTGCAAGCCGAGATGCCGGAGGAGCTGATCCTGGATCCGCTGCTCTTCAAGTCCTGGCAGAACGCGCGCCACGTGGAGCGCATCCAGATCGTGAACGGCCTGCGCCCGGGCGAGCTCACGCGCGCGCTCGCGGGTGAGGACGTCGGCACTGTGATCATGAAGGAGAAGATCGATGGGTGAGCAAGGCTCCGAGCAAAGCCCGCGCAAGGGCATCGCGAACCTGCCGGGCGTCGCATCGTTCGAGCAAGCGTCGCAAGGAAAGGGCGCCGGCTTCGACTATCGCCCAGTCGCGCTGATGCCGGACGTGAAGGTCCTCAAGATCGGCGGGCAGTCGCTGCTCGATCGCGGACGCAAGGCGCTCTTCCCCGTGCTCGACGAGATCGCGGCCGCGAAGGACAAGCACAAACTGCTCGTCTGCTGCGGTGGCGGCACACGCGCGCGCCACATCTACTCCGTCGCGAGCGATCTGGAGCTGCCCACGGGCGTGCTCGCGGCGCTTGGCGGGTACGTACCGCGCCAGAACGCGCGAATGCTGCAGATGCTGCTCGCGAAGCACGGCGGCATCTTCATGCTCCACGACGACTTCGAGAAGCTGCCGCTCTACTTCCGTCTCGGCTGCATCCCCATCATGACCGGCATGCCGCCGTTCGGTTACTGGGAGAAGCCGGCGGAGAACAGCCGCATCCCGCAGAACCGCACGGACGCGGGCGTGTTCCTCAGCGCAGAGGTGCTGGGCGCCAAGCGCGCCATCTTCGTCAAGGACGAGGACGGCCTCTACGACGACGACCCGAAGAAGAACAAGAACGCAAAGCTCATCCCGCGCATCACCGCGAAGGAGCTACTCGCGCTGGACCTGCCCGATCTGATCGTGGAGCGCGTGGTCATCGAATACCTGCAACGTGCACGCTTCTGCACGGAGCTCCAGATCATCAACGGCCTGACGCCCGGCATGCTCACGCGCGCCCTCGAGGGTGAGGACGTCGGGACCATCATCTCGAAGGCCTGAACCAGACATCATGATGAATCCGCTCCTGCGCTTCTCGTACATTGCCCTCGCCCTGTCCGCGGCGCTGCCCGCATGCAGCCGTGCGAGCAGCGACGGCGCGACCGGTGCCGCGGGAACTGGCAGCGGCGCAGGAACGGGCGGCGGCACGGGCAACGATCCGATCCGCGTGGCGGCAGCCGCGGACCTGGCCGTCGCGTTCAAGGAGGTGGGCGCCCAGTACGAAGCGAAGACCGGCCGCAAGGTGGACTTCACGTTCGGCTCCACGGGGCTGCTCGCGAAGCAGGTGGAAGACGGCGCACCGTTCGACGTCTTCGCCGCAGCGAATAGCTCCTTCGTGGACGAGGCGATCAAGAGCGGCGCATGCGACGCCACGACGAAGGCGGCGTATGCCACGGGGCGCCTCGCCATCTACGTGAAGTCCGGCACGCCGCCCACGCTCGCAGACCTCGGCAATCCGGCGCGGACGGATCTCAAGCACATCGCGATCGCGAACCCCGAGCACGCGCCGTACGGCAAAGCCGCGCGCGAGGCGATGCAGAAGGCTGGCGTGTGGACCGCGGTCGAGAAGCGAATGGTCTACGGCGAGAACGTGCAGCAGGCGCAGCAGTTCGCGAGCTCGGGCAACGCAGACGTGGCCATCATCGCGCTCAGCCTGGCGATCTCCGCGCCTCAGGGCTCGTTCGCAGAGATCGACCCATCCATGCATACTGCACTCGATCAGCAGCTGGTCGTCTGCAAGGGCCGCGGAGGCCCACGCGACCACGCCAAGGACTTCGTGGCCTACGTATCGTCACCCGAAGGCCGAGCCTTGCTGAAAAAGCGCGGCTTCCTCCTCCCGGGCGAAGTGCGACCCCAGTAGCTCTCATCAAGCTCGGGAACCGTGGACCGTGACGCCGTTCAACCGAGGAACGACGCGGCGAGGCTCACTGCGGCGCCTCCGGCGATCACCGCCGGCGCGTCTACTTTCTTCGATAGAAGCGCGACGAGGGCGCACGCGGCGATTCCGAGTGTGAGCGGATCGGCGATCGCGTCTCTTGCCAGCGGTAGCGCGGAGGTCGCGAGCAGGCCTGCGCTCGCCAGGACCACTGCCTGCAGCGTACCTCGCACGCGTGGATGCTTCGCCCGCGGTCCAACGAAGCGCAGGAGACAGATGATCGCCAGCGATGGCGTCACCATCGCCAGCCAGCCCGCGAGCGCGCCCGCGAGTCCGTCCGCGAAATATCCCACGCTCACGACGTAGAGACCCACGGGCCCGGGCGTGCTGCGCGTGATCACCACGGACGCGTTCAGCTGGTGGTCGGTGACCATGTGGCGCGACAGCACGAGCTCGTCGCGTACGACTGGGAGCGACGCGAGGCCCGCGAACGTAGTCGCGGTCGCCTTGAGCAGCAGCAGGTACAGGGTGAGGAATTGTTTCATTCCTTCGCCTCCTCCGCAGGCCAGAGCACGCCCGCCACCGCCGCGACGAGCAGCACCTGGAACGGCGACAGCCCCGCGAACACCACGAGCGCGATCGCTCCCGGGACGATCACCGCGGCCTTCGGCACCGACGTCTTCACGTGTGGCGCCGCAAGCACCCACGCCGTGTTGAACATCACCGCGACCGCCGCCGCGAGCGCACCCCGGATGGCCGCGAGGAACATCGGGTGTTGCTGCCACACCTCGAAGAAGTGCGTCGCGATCACCGCGATGATGGAGCACGGGATGGATGCTGCGAGGAGCGCGACCACCGCGCCGCTCCACCGCCGCTTCATCCAGCCCACCGCCGTGCAGAACGCGAGCAGATTCGTGCCGGGCGTGAGCCTGGAGAGCGCGAACCCGAGATTGAACTCCAGTTCGGAGAGCCATTGCCTGCGCGCGACGATCTGCTTCTGCAGCACGGCGATCGTTGCGCTGCCGCCGCCGAAGGTCAGGTTCGCGTAGCGCGTGAAGAGCCAGCCGATCTGGAGCAGCGTCGGCGTTCGCTGTCGATCGTCTGCCATGGTCGAGCGTTACTTGCAGGTGTCCGAGTCGCGCGCGCAGGTCTTCCCGTTGCGGCAAATGAGCTTGTCGGAGAGCTCCTCGCCACAGATGGTGCACTGATTGCCGAAGCAGACCTGTCGATCGTTGGGGCAGTCGGCCGCGGTGTTGCACGGGCACATGCTTGCGCCGGCAGGGATGGCGTCCGAGCAGCTGGCCATGCGACCGTCCGGGAGACATCCACCCACGACGCCGCCGCTCTTGCAGTAGATGCAGCCGATCACCGCACCCTTACCAGCGCACGCGGAGCACGCGCTGACGTTCCCGCCGCCGCAGCCATAGGTCACCGGCGCCACGGAGCCCGCGTCCTTGCCCGACGTCGCGTCAGCCCTCGCGTCCGTCGTCCCCGAACCACCGTCATCAGTCGTTGCCATGCCGTCGACGATCGCGCCGCCCTCCGCGTAGGAGCCTCCTTCGAGCCCGTCCGCGTTCGCGTGGGACGTGCTCGTCGAGCCATCCGCGGCCGGGTCGAACGAGCCCGTGCCCGTGCCCGTGCTGGAGAGGCCGCATGCCGCGACCATCCCACCGACGAGCACGCTCACCAAGGCGTTGCGACGCCGGGTCCCCATGTTCTCAGTATACCGCGGAATCGAACCTCCGCGCGTGGCGTTCACCCCCTTCATGAACGAGGCCTCGCCCGCATCTCATCCCTATCGCACCTCCGACCAGACGTCCGAGCTCCTGGAGCTCACCGCGCAGCTCTCCGCGAAGGAGGGCGAGCTCGACAGGCTCCGCTCCTGGAAGAGACGCTCGCGCATCGGCGTGCTGATCGCGCTGGTGGTGGCAACCGTGCACGTCGCCGCGTTCAGCGGGCTCTTGATCCTCCGCTACGTGCCAAAGGCGAGCGAGCTCGGCGGCGCATCCTGCCCTGAGCCCATCGCTGCCATGCAGGCACCGGTCGGCACGACGGAGACCCCCGAGGACACGGGATGCGGAGAGAGCGACACGTGCCCACACGCGACCGCGCTCGACCAGGTCGGCGGCGAGGAGAAGATCCCCGCGCTGGCGACGGAGATAACGCGTGCACTATACAGTGATCCGACGCTCGCCCGGAGCCTGCGATTCCAGGCGTTCGGTCGCGACCGCGCGGAGACCGTCGTACGACAGCAGCTCCAGTCGCTCCTCGGCGCCACGCAGGACGACGACGCGGAGGACACGTTCGAGCTCGCCTGGGAGCAGCGACCCACGCGCACCGAATGGGCTGCGGCAACGGAGGTCGTCATGAAGGCGCTCGAGAAGCACGAGGTGAGCACGTCCAACCTGGAGCAGCTACGCGGTCAGATCGAGAACGCGGGTAGCCAGGCGACAGACGACACCCCGAAGCGTCGCCGCATCCTGCACGCGCGCGCCTCCGTCGGGCTTCTGTGCCCGGAAGCGCAGATCTCGTCGCGCCCGCTCGAGAGCTCCTTCAATCGCATCGTGACGGGCTGCGGAAAGAGCGCGATCTACTTCCAGACGGATCCCGAAGCGGGCAGCTCCGCCTGGAAGCGGGACGAAAATCCCTGACAGCCTCAGTCACAGTTCGAGCAGATGCTGGTGGTCTTCACGTCGAACGTGAGGTTCGCCGGGATCTGCGGCGCGAAGAGCTGCGGGTTGATGAGCACGGTGGGGTACTGATGCGCGAGCGCGTACGGCGCCTGCGCGGACGCGCCGATCGTGAGCTGGTTTCCGTACCACGCGTTGTCCGGCGCCATCTGGGCGAGCAGCGCGGGCGGAAGCGTCGGTGCGGTGAACGACGTGGTTGCAGCGTGGACCGGGAAGATCACCGACCAGAAGACGCCGCTGCCCTGACCGCCATCCGGCGTGTGCGTGCCCTGGAGCGGCACGGTCGCAAACGCGTCAGCTGGTAGCGCCGCGTCGCTCTGCCACTGCACGCTGGGCGCCGCGATGGTGCCCGCGAGCTTGAAATCGTGGAGGCGCGTGAGGAGCTTCGTGAAATCCTCCGACAGCGCGTTCGCCGCGGGAATGCGCTGATAGCGCGTCGACGTGAGGATATCGCCAATGGCATAGCCCGTGAGGGTCGTGTGCGACTGCACCACGGATGCAAACGCCGCCGGCGGCGTGACGTAGTCGAGCGGCTGCGAGATCGCCGTTCCGCTGTTGGCGCTCGCCTGCAGCTGGAGCTGGCCGTTGCGAGGTGTGTCGATGTTCACATTGACCTGGGTGAACCCCGACGCGACCGCGCCCGTGAACGTCATCTGCTTGTGAGGCGCGGTGAGCCAGTCGGCCGCGGCGACGTTCGCATTGCCGACACCGCCGTCGGGGTTCGCTACGGCGAGCGGCGCGTATGCAAGGAGCGAGGAGGTCGTCGAATCGCGCGCGGTGGCGAGGAACGGGACCTTCCCGGTGGACGGCTCGATGCAGGTTGTGGCCACGTTGTACGTGTACGCCTGTGGGAATGGCCCCGGCACGATGCTCCAGCCGTTGCAGAACGGCTCGAAGCCGTAGTTGACGCTGCCCGCGTCCAGCGTGGGCGCGTTGTCGACCGTGCCCGTGATCTGTCCGGCAGCGGCGAACCCGACAGAGACGTTGCGAGCGATGTGGATGATGTCGCCCGGGCTCAGCTCGACGACCGTGGTGAGGTAGTACGTTGGCGGAGCGATCATGCCGTTCTGGACGTAGTTGGCAGTGAGCGAGCCGCCGGCAAACATGGTGTGCGTAGCCTTGCCGTCCGCGCCCGTGACGACCTTGGTCACGGTGCCGTCGGGGTCCGTGAAGTACACGTCGGTGCCCGCGGATGGCGCGCCCACGTCGTCCGTGACGAGCGCGGTGACGGGCCCCGCTTGCGGACCGGAGTCCTTCGCAGGAATGTAGTTGTCCGGCAGGCCAGCGTCCGGGAGCGGCGTCGTCGTGGTGCCGGTGGGCGCGGTCGAGTCGACGCTCGCGTCCTTGGCGTTGTTGTTGGTGGTGTCGTCATCGCACGCGTAGACAACGAGACCAAGCGACGCCCAGAGCGGAAGGACCAGCCATTTTCTCATTGGGGTATGCTACCGAAAACCCGCGCGTCACGCATGTCGAACCTGTCCGCCAGCCCGTTTCTCTCCCCCCTCGCCCTCTCGATCGAGATCGCCGTCATGGCCACGCTCATCGCTGGCGTCGTGGGCGTGGCAGTCGCATCGCTGCTCGCCAACGTGCGTTTCTTCGGACGGGACGCACTGGACGCGCTCTTCTGCGGACCGCTGGTGCTGCCTCCCACGGTGCTGGGGTACTACCTTCTGGTCGCCTTCGGCAGACACAGCTTCATCGGTGGCGTCTACGAGCACGTCACTGGCAACAGCATCGTCTTCACGCGAACGGGCGCCGTGCTCGCTGCCGCCGTTGGCGCGCTGCCGCTGATCGTGAAGTTCTCGCGCGCCGCGCTCGAGTCGGTGGATCCACTGCTGGTGCCCGCGGCGCGCACGCTTGGCGCGTCTCCGCTGCGCGCGCTGTTGACCATCCAGATCCCGGTCGCGGCGCGTGGCATCGCGGCGGCGGTGATGCTCGGATTTGCGCGCTCGCTCGGTGACTTCGGCGCCACGTTGATGGTCGCTGGTGACATGCCTGGCGAGACCCAGACCGCGAGCCTCGCGATCTTCGACGCCATCCAGGCGAATGAGGAAGGCAAGGCCGTCGTGATGATCGTCCTGCTCACCACCATCGCCTTCGCGAGCCTCTATCTCGCCAACAAGCTGATCGCACGCGGGCATGAGCGCTGACGCGATGAGCACGGACGCCGAAGCGCGCTCGCTCACCGTCAGCGTCGACCATCGGGTTGGTGACGTCGCGATCTCCGTGTCGTTCACCGCGAAACCGGGGATCACCGTGCTGTTCGGTCCATCGGGCTCGGGCAAGAGCACGCTGCTTGCTGCGGTAAGCGGGCTCCTCGCGCCGGACTCCGGGACCGTGCGCCTGGCGGACACCACGTGGCTCGACACGAAGCGCGGCGTGTCGATGCCCGTGCACCGTCGCAGGGTCGCGTTCGTGTTCCAGTCACCGGCGCTCTTCCCGCACATGACGGCGCTCGAGAACGTGATGTACGGCATGAGCAAGAACGTCCCACACGACACGAACGTGGAGCGCGCGAAGAAGCTCCTCGCCACCTGGGACGTCGCAGCGCTCGCGGCGCGCATGCCAAGCAGGTTCTCCGGTGGTGAAGCACAGCGCGTCGCGCTGGCCCGCGCGTTCGCCACGTCACCGGACGTGGTGCTGATGGACGAGCCGTTCTCGGCGCTGGACGACGTACGTCGGCGCGCGCTCGCAAAGCGGGTGAAGGAGGTCGTTGAGGAGCTGCGCGTCCCCGCGATCTTCGTCACGCACAGCGTGCGCGAAGCGGAGACCGTGGGCGATCACGTTCTCTTGCTGGAGAACGGGAAGATCACAAGAGAGGGCACGCCGAGCGAGATCCTGACGAACCTCGTTGCTGAGTGATCGCCTACTTGACGTTGCCGGCTTGCGGCGGCTGGTTGTCGTTCTGTACGCACGCGGAGAGGTCGAAGAAGAGGAACTCAAGGGCCTTCTCCTGCGGCGTCAGACCGGACGTGGTGCAACCCGACGGCCAGTCCGGGCCGTGCTGATCACTCGCGGAAACGTGCAGATCGCTGAAGACCGTGCGGCCGCAGATGTGCGCGTCGTCGGCGCCCACCGGCGCGTTCGCGGTCACGTACTCCACCGCTGTGGGATGGCCTGGCGTCATCGAATCACTCATGGTTATCCAGTCGCGCGCGAGCTTCGGATCCACTGCGTCCAGGTTGTGACGGGGCTGGACGATGTCGATTCCCTTCGCGCCGTTGAGCGCGTTGACGTTGCCGAGCCACTCCTGGAAGTCGTGTCCCTTGGGGAAGCTCGTGATGATGTCGGCGGGCGCGGTGCCCGTGCCGCCCGCGGGGTCGTTCCCGTCATTCCAGGTGCCAATCGAGTTGAGCTGCTGGTTGCCCGTGAACCACACGCGATGCCAGTGCGTGGCGAACATGCGGCCGCCGTTCGAGATGTAGTCGTACATCGCGTCGTATGCGGCCTGACCCTTCGTCTCCTCGTGGACGGCGCCTTCACACGACAGCAGCACCAGGTCGTACTTCTTCAAGCTGTCAGCCGTGCCCCACAAGCCCTGAGCCTTCGGGAACGAAGCGCCTCCCTGGTACTTGGTGGTGACGGGCGCCGTGTTGCCCTGGCCAGAGCCTGCATAGAAGTTCACGCTTCCATCACCATCCGGCTGGGTGAACTCTGCGTCGTCCAGTCCGAGCTTTTGCTTGCGGAGGAAGCACTCGAGCGTGTCGGCGCCACCGGTGGTGAGCGCGATCTTGGGGATGTCGCCCTCGCCCTTGTTGCGCGGCAGGCGCGTGAGGTTCTTGTCGGAGAGCTTGTTCTCGACGCACGACTGCACGTTCGGCATGGTGAGCTTGCGACGCCACTTGCCGACCTGGATGATCACGGGGATGTCATTGCCCACGGGAACGTTCACGAGCGTGAAGTTGCCCTTCGTGTCCGTGACGGCGGTGATGAGCGGATCACCCGAGACGTTGCCGCAGCGATCGCAGGTGGCGCCGTGGGTGATGGGCAGAACCTGGTCTGGATGGTTCGGTATGTAGACGAGCACGTTGTAGAGAGGGTTCGCGCCGGCGGGGTCGTACACGGTTCCAGTGACGCTGGTGGTTCCTCCGCCACTGCATGCTTGCTGCTGCTTGCAGAGACCGTCGATGCAAGGCTTCACGGTGCCGCCATCGCCGTTGCCGCCGCCGAAGCTGGGCGGCTTCGTGGAGTCGTCCGTGCCGTTGCCGTTGTTGCCGCCGCCAAAGATGGAGTTGATCGCATCACCGCATCCCGTGGTGCCGAGCAGCAGCGCAGAGACCGACACGAACAAGACAGAAAGCGGATAGCTCAGGCGCATTGCGCACCTCCAGAGGGTTGGGTTTGTCAGCGCACGCAGCCTCATGTTTACATTGACGCACAGCAGAAGGCTCCGCAAAGAGCTTCGCTCAGAGCGTCATTTTACAGTGCCAATGATCTCGGCGGAGACACGGCTCACGCGGCCACTTCGGATGTCAGCGGCTTCGTGAAGACCCGGTACACCTTGTACTTCGTGGCACCCAGGAGGCGGATGCCGGTGTTGACGGGCGCGTTGTCTTCGAGGGTCCACGAGAGCTCCCCCCACGTCATGCCGCACTTCTTTCCCGCGTCGTTCATGTCCGCATACAGGAAGGCCGACATGGCTGCGTACTTGCGCACGAAGCGGAACTTCTTCCGGATGCCGAGGAGCGCCAGGCGGCCGCTCTTCGCGCCCTCCACCTTCAGCCGGTAGAGCAGCTTGAGGGCGCCGAACGGGAACAGCTTTCCGTCCAGATCGCGCACGATCTCGTTGATGTTCGGGATGGCGACCGCGAACGCGGCGGGCTCGCCGTCGATCGTGACGATGCGAGTGAGCTCCGGCACGAGGATCATTCTGAAGTCCGACGCCATCTTCTTGGCCTCGTCGCGCGTGAGCGGAACGAAGCCCCAATTGTCGCTCCAGGCGTCGTTGAAAATATCGACGGCGAGGTCGACGTCGCGGCCGAGGTTCTTCATGTCGAACTGGCGTGCGACCACCTCGGGCATGGCGCGGAAGTCCGTCTGGGCGCGGCGCACGCGCTTGCTCATCTCGCCGACCTCGTAGCGCCACGCGTAGAAGTCCTTCTCCTTCACGTAGCCAGCCTGCTCGATGAGCTTCGCCTGATACGGATGGTGGTGCGGCATCATGAGCGCGGGCGGGTGGTCGAAGCCTTCGACGAGGCAGCCGAGCTCCTCGTTGATGGAGAGTGAGACGGGACCGCGAATGAACTTCATGCCCTTCGCGCGTAGCCAGGTCTCGGCGCGCTCGAGCAGGGCCTTCGTGACCTCCGCATCATCGATGGTGTCGAGGAAGCCGAAGAAGCCGGTCGCGTCCTTGTAGCGTTCGATGTGATCGTGATCGATCTGCGCGGTGATGCGCCCGACGCAGCGCCCGTTCTGATACGCGGTGAACGTGGTTCCCTCTGCGTGCTTGAAGAGCGGGTTCTTCTTCGGGTTCAGGCGGTCGCCCAGGTCCATGTCGAGCGGCCGGATGAAGTGGCGGTCGTCCTTGTAGATCTCGGAGACGACGTCCAGAAAATCGCGAAGCTTCCCACCCATCGGCGTTTCACGGATCTCGACCATGGCGCTCTTCCTATCGCGGGAAGGGGCGCGTTGTCCAACCAGGGGGCGTTGTTTTGCGGTTACTTCTTCAGGGCGGCGTAGAAGGCGGCGTCTCTTCGGCGTAGGCGCAGGATCACGGCTCCGTCCTTCGCGGCTTCTTGCAGCTCGTGCGGCGTGGGCTCCACCTTGCCGTCAGCCTCGACGATGACGTCGCCGACCTTGACCCCCGCGCGGTCGGCCGCGGAGCCGGGGACGATCGACGTGACGATCGGGAGCTGTTTTTGCGGGAGATTGAGCTCTCGCGCTTGATCGGCGGACAGATCGCGGACGGAGAAGCCCAGCCCCGCCTGCGGCACGTTCTGCTGCTGCACCGGCAGCGGCGCGGCCTGCGCTTCGGGACGCGCGGCGAGGATGGCCGACGAGCCGTACTTCTTTCCTTCGCGCACGATCTCGAGCGCGACCGTGTCGCCGACCTCGTGGGTCATCACCTCGCGAATGAGCTCATGGCTGTCATGCACGGGCCTGCCACCGACGCTCGCGATCACGTCACCTGGCTTCAGGTTCGCCTTCTGGCCGGGACCGCCGTCGCTCACCTGGTTGATGAGCGCACCGGAGCGCGCCTCCACCTTCATCGCGGCGCCGAGCTCCGGCGTGATGTCCTGGATGCCCACGCCGATCCACGCGCGCTGCACGCGGCCGTTCTTCACCAGCTGCTCGGCGACGCGCTTGGCCATGTTCGACGGCACCGCGAAGCCAATGCCGCTCCCGCGCCCGACGATCATCGTGTTGATGCCCAGCACCCGACCGTCCAGATCGCAGAGCGGGCCGCCGGAGTTGCCGGGGTTGATGCTCGCGTCGGTCTGCAAGTAGTCCTCGATCGCGTTCATGCCAATGCCGCCGCGCCCCTTCGCGGAGAGCACGCCCGCCGTCACGCTATACGTGAGCCCGAACGGAGAGCCGATCGCCACGACCCACTCTCCCACGCGTGCCTGATCCGAATCGCCGAACTTCGCGGCCGTGACGTTCGGCGCGTCGATCTTGATGACCGCCAGGTCCGTCGCTGGGTCGCGCCCGATGAGCCGCGCCGGCAGATAGCGCCCGTCACGCAGACGCACGTTGATGGTGAGCGCGTTGTCGATGACGTGATTGTTCGTGAGGATGGCGCCGTCCGCCGTGAAGATCACGCCGGAGCCCGTGCCGCGCGCGATGGGCCCCTCGCCGTTGCGACCGAAGAAGCGCGACACCTGGTCCGCCGACTCGTCGCGGGCCGTGACCTCTATCTGGACGACCGCCGAGCCGACCTTGTCCGCCACGGCGACGAACGCATCCGAGAGCTTTCGCGCCTCGCTTTGCGCGGCCTGGATGTGCGCGGGGCTCTGGGGCGTGGGCGCGGGGCCGTCTGGCTTCACGGCGACCGCGGGCTGCGTGGTCGCCGGAGGTTGTACGGGCTGCGCGAGCGCTTCCTTCGAGACCAGCGACGGGAGAAGAACCAGCGCAAGAACCAGTGCCGAACGCGTGTACATTACAGCTATCCTCCCAAACCAAGCAAACCGGTCGCTTGGACCGTACATTCCCATCCTACATCCCGAAGGCCCGTTCGACTACGCGGGACCAGGGCGCCGCGCCGGTGAGCCCAGCTGCTTCGGACATCGGGCCGCGCGGCCCGTCCAGGTCCGTGACCTCCAACATGTCGGCGCCTTGCATGACGCCTACCCTGCCCGCGGCACGGATGAGCGCCCGGATGTAGGGGCGCGGATCGACCGTCGGGTCCACACCGAAGCGCCCGAGCAGCGCGCGACGCGTGGGAATGAACGGCGGGTCGAGCTGTGAGACGACGACGCACGAGCTCGCGCGGACGTGGCCTTGCGGGTCGTAGGCCACCAGCTCCACGGAGTCGTGCGGCCCCTTGCGCGCGCCGAGGTGCATGGCGATCGCGTCTATGAACGCCGCCTCGATGGCGCGCGGACGATCGAACCGCAGATCCCCGAGCGAACGCCTGCGCTCCGCGAGGCGCACTTCGAGCATCGCGATTGCGGTGGCGTCGCGGGACTCCGCGCGACGGGCGCTGACGCCGCTCTCTTCGACGAGCAGACTCGCCTGACCGCACGTGAGCTTGTAGCTGTACGATGCGGACGTGTAGCCGAGCTTTGCGTAGAAGGCCTGCGCGGGGTTCGCCTCCAGCACCTCCGCTGCAAGCACCAGCGGCCTGCCGTGCGCGCGCTGCACGGCGACGCGCGCCAGCTCCTCGAGCAGCGCACGACCGGCGCCGCTCGCTCGCGCGGTCTGCGCAACGACCAGCGAGCGCACCTCGCACGTGGTCGGCGTCAACGGGTGCACGCCGTGGCGTTCGATCCAGCCCTCGACCTGCCCGATCACGCGACGCTGAACGCACGCCACCAGATGCACATGACGCCCGAGCATGGGCAGCCCGCCGCGGATGCGCGCGTCCTCGTCCAGCCTTCGCCCGACCTCGGCGTAGACGCTCTCGTCCTTGGTACCCGCGTAGCCGCCCCATGCCTCGTGCGCGTCCCAGAGCTCGCGCCACAGCCCGGCGAGCTCGAAGCCGTCGCCAGGGAGCGGCGGTCTCACGCGCAGGTTCTCTTCGGTCAAGGCGGCCACGAGTCGTGTGTTCCTTCGGGGAGCCGGAGCTCCACCCACTCCAGCGTAAGCCCCTGCGCGGGCGCGGTCATCCCTGCGTCGCCACGATTTCCGCTCGCGAGCGCCCGGGCCACCGCGCCCGGCTCCTTTCGCCCCAGTCCAACGTCCACCAGCGTTCCCACGATGATGCGCACCATGTTGTGCATGAACGCGGTGCCGGTGACCTCCACGTCGCAGAGGTGCGTCTCCGGCGCGGTGACGTCGACGGAGAACAGGGTGCGCGTGGTCTCCGTGCGTTCGTCCTTCGCGGAACGAAACGCGCGAAAGTCGTGCGTGCCCACGAGGGCGCTCGCCTCCGCGCGCACCAGCGCGAGGTCCATCGGATTCTCGATCTTCCACGCACGATTGCGCTGGAACGGATCGCGCACCTTGTCCATGAGCAGACGATACCTGTAGCGCTTTCGCTCGCTCGCGAACCGCGGAACGAACCCGGCGGGAAGCAGCTTGGCCGCGCGGACCGCGACGTCATCCGGCAGGTGCCTGTTCACGCCGAGGACCCAGCCGCGCGGCTCGATCTCGCGCGTCGCGTCGAACGCCACCATCTGCGCCTTCGCGTGTACGCCCGCGTCCGTGCGGCTCACGCCGGAGATGCGCGTGATCGTGTCGTCGAGCTCACGCACGGCGCCGAGGAGCGTGTCCTCGACGGTGCGCAGCCCTTCTTGCCGTACGAAGCCGTGGAACTCGGTGCCGTCGTAGGCAACCGTCAGGAGCACCGCGTAGCTCACTCAATCCACGCGAGCGTCGGTGCTCGCCCCGTCTGCGCCGCCACCGTCGTCCGACGCGCCACCCCCGTCCGCGCTGCTGCCCGTCTGCGGCTTGCCGAGCGGAGGCGCAGCGACGCAGATGCGATCCGTGCAGAAGCCGGAGAGGCAGTCGTCACCGCGAAGGCAGGCCTCGCCTGGCGCGTGTCGTGTCTCGCCGCAGGCGGCGAATGCACACACCAACGGAAGCGCGATCAGCGCAGCACGGAGGCTCGTGCGACGGGGCACTCCGGCACCCACGGCTCAGCCTCCTGCGTCGTCCGCGTCGCCGCTGTCGTCGGTCTGTGCGTCCATGTCCACGACGCCGGTGTCCATGTTCGTGTCGGCATCGGTCCCCGCGTCCGTGGTGTTGCCGCCCTCGACGTTGCCGCCCTCGTCGATGGTGCCGCCCTCGTTCGGCAAGAGCCCGCACGAGGCCGATGCGTCACCGGTGCAGTCGGGGGTCGCACCGTCGGTACACCCCGCCGAGAACGTGCCGGCGGCAGCCATGCCAAAGCCGGCGATCGCGAGCACGGCGACCGACACGATGAGTCTTGGGCTGATTCTCAGGTTCATGCCTTCTTCTCCGGGTCAGTGCTGCTGCACGAAGTTCATGGGCACGCTGGCCTCCGCGCAGCCGCCCGTCGGAGACGGGAAGCCCGAAGAGCGGAACGTGTTGAGCACGCAATTCGCGACCTGTGGGCTGCCGAGCTCGTTGCTGCCGATGTTTGCGGAGCAGACGGTGCCATTGGAGCCGATGCGGAGCGAAACGCTCATCTTGCCCGAGAGCGTGTTGTCACTCGCGAGGGCATTGTTGTAGCAGCGGCGCGATGCACGGGCGCGCGCTCCGAGGGCGGCCTCGAGGTCCGCGTTCGTCCTGCCATTGCAGACCTTGGAGTCGCAGCCGTTGGTCGCGACGTAGGTCACCGTCTGCTTGGGCGGAGGCGCGGCATCCGCGGAGGCCACCGGATCGGGGGGCGGAGGAATGTAGTCCTCGTTCCTGCGAGGAGGAGGCGGCTGCGTCGCAGTGACGGATGCGCTCGGCACGGTGGCCACATCGTCCGCCTGGGTCTTCTTCCAGTAGATCAACCCGCCGACGCCACCGAGCAGCAGCAGCACGAGCACGATGTACTTACCGTTGCCTCCGGACGGCACGCCAGCGGGGGCTGCGGTCGACGACGGGGGTTTGGAGTTCATAGAAAGGGGGTCCTCGAATGGAAGCGCAAGCGAACGGGCTTCGGGATGGCAGGAGAGTATAAGAGAAGCGGACCAACCCGGGGAAGTTATTGCTTGATGCCCAGGGAGACGTGCGTGTCACCGTACTCGCGCGTCTCGTCCCACGACAGGCCTGGAACCAGCGGCGGGGGGTCCCGCTTTCCGTGCTCCAGCACCAGGACACCGTCTTCGGTGAGCCACGACACGCAGATCGCGAGCTCCAGAGGCAGCTCCGGCGACGTCACACGCGCATAAGGAGGGTCGACGAACACCAGGTCGAACTCGGGGGGCTTTGCGCGGGCAAGGGTGGCAAGCGCCTTGTCCACGGGTGCCTGGAGCAGCTGGATCTGCGACGCCACCCCGAGCTGCGCGGCGTTCTCACGGATCGCCGCCGCAGCCGCCCGGTCCTTGTCCACGAGCACCGCCGTTTTGGCCCCTCGGGACAGCGCGTCGAACGAGAGCGCGCCCGTACCGGCGTAGAGATCGAGGACGCGAGCACCCGCGGGCAAGGCGCCGCGCGCGGTGAGCGCCGAGAAGAGGGCCTCCCGGACGCGGTCCGTCGTCGGTCGTGTGAGGTCACCCTTGGGCGCGACGAGCCGCCGCGAGCGAAGAGAGCCTCCCGTGATCCGCACCCCGCCACTCTACCATCGTGCGCACCGCACCTACACCCCTCAAAGGACTGTCGAAGCTCACTGCGGCGTCGTGTAGACTCGGGAGTATGGACCGTCGTGCCCTCTCACGGACCGCGTCGATTTTGGCCGGCGCTGGCCTCGTCTCGCTCTTCACTTCGTCGCCCGCACGCGCCGAAGACCCGGGCCCCAAGGTTCACTCGGTCGCCGTGCTCGGTATCGGGTCCGACGACGCAGAGGAGCAATCGGAGGCGCTGACGACCACGCTGCGAACGAAGGTGCGCGCCACGTCGGGCTGGTCTCTCGGTGAGGCGAACCAGTCGCTCAGCATGCTCACGGCGGCGCTCAAGTGCCCGCAGGTTCCAGACGGCGCGTGCGAGCAGCGCATCTCCGAGCAGATCAAGGCGGACCGCTACGTCTGGGGCATCATGCGCAAGGGCCCGCCCGGCAAGGTGACCGTCGAGCTCCACTTCTTCGAGAAGGGGAAGGCCGGCGTCGTCGCAGGCTCGTCGTACAGCGAAAATTTGAAGGACCAGAACGACGACTCGCTCCGGCGCGAGGCGCAGGCGCTCCTCGCCAAGCTGCAGTCCACTTCGGTGGGCTCCGTGAACATCCGGTCCACCGTCTCCGACGGCGACGTGACGATCGACGGGACGCGCAAGGAGGTGCTGAAGGGCGGCATCCTCAAGGTCGATCTCGCGTCCGGCCCGCACGCCATCGACGTGATCCCCGCCGGTGCGCCCGCCGAGCACAAGAACGTGGACGTGGTCGGCGGCAGCACCACGCAGGTCACGGCGGGCCCGGCCCCGGTCATCGACGGAGACACGGGACCGGTGGTCTCCAAGCGCAAGGTGCTCGGCATCGGCGCGGGCGTGCTCGGCATCGGCGCTGCGGTGACCGGCGTCGCCTTCGGCCTTGCATGGAAGGGGCTAGAAGACGAGAACGACACGCAGCTGAAGAACGTACCCAAGGGCGCGGACGTCACCACGCTCTGCAACGACAAGACCGCGGCGAGCAACGCGTGCACTCACTACAACGCAAACAACGGCACCGCGCAGCTCTATAGCGGACTCGGCATTGGCTTCGGCGTGCTCGCCGCTGCGGGCATCGGCGCCAGCGTGTACCTGCTCTTCATCAACCCGAACGGCACCAACGCAGCCGCCCCCGATGCGAAGGTCACAGCGCAGCCAAGCGTGCACTTGCTCCCGCAGGTCGGACCCAACGGCGGCGCAATGACCGTCGCCGGCTCGTTTTAGTCACACTCCGAGGACGTCGGCGAGGCCATAGCGGCCGGGGGGTTTCCCTGCGAGGAAGCGTGCGGCGCGTAGCGCACCGGACGCGAAGAGCTCGCGGCTCTGCGCGCGATGCGTGAGCTCGAGACGCTCACCATGACTGAGCAGATGCACGTGGTGATCGCCGATCACGTCGCCGCCTCGGAGCGCGAGCACGCCGATCTCCGCTGGCTGCCGCGCGCCGGGCTTGCCTTCGCGACCGAACACGAAGTTGCTGCCGGCGTGTCCCACGGCCTTGTCGCGCGCGGCCTTCGCCACCTCCGCGAGACGCATGGCCGTGCCGCTGGGCGCGTCCACCTTGGCCTTGTGGTGCGCTTCGACGATCTCGATGTCGCACGAATCGCCCAGCATCTCGACCGCCTGCCTTACCAGATGCGACAGGACGAAGACGCCCACGCTCATGTTCGGCTCCCAGAGCACGGGCACCTTGGACGCCGCATGGTCCAGCGCAGCGCGCTCCTGCTCGCCAAGGCCAGTGGTGCCGCACACCAGCGCCGCCCCACCAAGGGCCGCCGCCGCGGCCACGCGCGGCAACAGGTCAGGCGCGGAGAAATCGATCACACAATCGGCTCCTGCGGACGCGAGCTCGTTCACCTCGTCGGAGACGCCGCGTCCGATCGCGCCCACACCTGCGAGCTCTCCCACGTCACGTCCGAGGTCGCTCGCCCCGACGGCACACACGATCGTGATGCCCGACTCCACCGCGAGCCGCACGATGGCGCGACCCATGCGGCCGCTCGCGCCCACCACCGCCAGGCGCTGGAGGCCAGCGTGCGCAGCGCTCACGACGACGCGCGCTCGAACGCAGACATCGCGCGGAGCACCTTCTCGCGCGCACCCTCCGAGATGCGCAAAAGTGGACCGCGCACCACCTCCGTCATCATCTTCTTGTGCGCGAGCGCCGCCTTCGCGGGCGACGGGTTCGCCTCCACGAACATGATCTCGTGCACGGGCAACAGCCGCAGATGAAGCTCGCGCGCCTCCGCGAAGCGCCCTTCCAGCGCAAGCGACGTCGCGCGCGAGACCTCCTTCGGGTACACGTTGGACGTCACGCTGATCACGCCCTTCGCGCCACATGCGATCATGGGAAGCGTGAGCGCGTCGTCGCCGGAGAGCACGGTCATCTTGGGCCCCATCATCTGCGCGAGCGTCTGCGCGCGAAGCACGTTGCCGGTCGCCTCCTTGGTGGCGATCACGTTCGGGCATGCCTCCGCGATCTGCTTCAGCGTCTCGGGCAAGAGGTCGACCACCGAGCGGCTCGGGATGTTGTAGATGACCACCGGCACGTTGACCGACTTCGCCACCGCCGTGAAGTGCTCGAGCATCCCGGCCTGCGTCGGCTTGTTGTAGTACGGCGTGACGACCATGATCGCATCTGCGCCGGCAGAAGCCGCGGCGCGCGATGCCTCGATCGTACTCCGCGTGGAGTTGGTGCCGGTGCCGGCGATCACCTGCACGCGCTTCTTCGCGGCGCGGACGGCGCGCTCGATCACGGCGAGGTTCTCGGCGCTCGTGAGCGTGGGCGTCTCGCCCGTGGTGCCGCACGGAACGATGCCGCTGACGCCTCCGTCGATCTGCGCCTCGACCAGGCGATCGAACGCGGCGAAGTCGACGCTCTGCTCCGCGTCGTCGTTGAAGGGAGTGACGAGCGCGGTATAGGTGCCGGAGAGCTGCATCCCTCCTTTTTTGCGTAGCTCGGCCAGCGACGCAAGAAAGATGTCAGGGCATCATCGGATTGGCGCCGCTGCCGTGACAGCCACTGACGTTGCAGCCCAGTGCAGCCTGGCTCATCATCGTGTGTGACGTGGTCCCGTTGCGGATGCCCGCCTTGGCGCCCGTCGGGAACATCGCGGGGCCGTTCGGGCTCCAGAAGTTGCCGTCGGCATCGGTGTAGACGCTGTCGAACTGCTTTCCGTCGGCGCCAATGACGCGGATCTCGACGCCCGCGCCGACCCGGGTGGTCGCCGTGATGTACGCCGTACCCGCGAAGCCCCAGGGGCTCGCTGCGCCGGCGCCGTGACAACCGGACTTCGTGCACTCCATCCCGGTCGGATCTTTGGCTGCGTTGATGATCGAGTGCGCGGCCGTCCCCTTCGCGGTGAGGTTCCCGCTCGCCTGACCAGCAGCGTACATGGGTGCGCCCGCGAATGCGCCGGTGCCACCGCCGCCGCCGCCCGCATCCTTGCTGCCACCGCCGCCGCCGGCATCAGTCCCACCACCGCCCCCGCCACCACCACCACCACCACCACCACCGCCTCCACCGCCACCGCCGCCACCACCCTGGTTCGTCTGGTCGACGCGCTGGGTATAGACCACCTGACCTGGATCGGGGGCGCTACAGGCGATGGCCGCGGCCATCAGCACAGTGGAGGTCAGAGCAACGTGGAATGCCGACCGTGATTTCATGCGAGATCCTCCAAGAGAACGTGACGATACGTGACGACGGAGCAGCGATGGACCGACCTGGCAGCCGGCCCTGGAAGCGCGACCCCAAACCTGGAGCAGGCGAATCCTCCAAGTGTACTGCAAATGATGCACCGGACCGGAGCCGCGGTCCAGGGTGGCCGCTCCTGAACCTACGCGCCGCCACCTGGAAGGCCCTGGAAGGCCTCCGCAATAGATGCAATTCGGCTTTTTTTCCGCCTCGGCGCGCGTTCCAGCTTTACAAGCGGGCGGCCATCCATATACTCCGCGTCCCCTCAGGGTGCCGGCCTCGCCGACCTCTGCGCGGGCCAGCCTGAGCCATCCCATGGATTGCGCAGGTCACCGGTGTCAGGTTCGCTTCACGGTTCACTCTTCATCCTCTTCATCCCCCCTTCCCCGCCGAGCACTCCCACCCCTGCATCATGGCAGAGGCGGACCTCGAGCAGGTCAGGTCCAAGAAAGCGGGTCTCTTCATGTACGCGGTCATCAAAACAGGCGGGAAGCAGTATCGGGTCGCTCAGGGCGACAAGCTTCACGTCGAGAAGCTCGTCGGCAATGTCGGCGACACCGTCACCCTGAGCGAAGTGCTCCTGGTCGGCGGCCAAACAGACGGGGCAGGCCTCAAGATCGGCGCGCCCCTCGTCAGTGGTGCAAAGGTCGAAGCGAAGATCACCGCGCAGGATCGCGGCGAGAAGATCATCGTCTTCAAGTTCCGTCGCCGGAAGAACTACCGTCGCAAGAACGGCCATCGCCAGCCGTTCACGGCCCTCCAGATTACTGGCATCACGGGTTGAGGAGGATAAAGCCATGGCTCACAAAAAAGGTGCAGGCTCCACGCGCAACGGGCGCGATTCGAACTCCCAGCGTCGCGGCGTGAAGGTGTACGGCGGCGAGCAGGTGCTCGCTGGCAACATCCTCGTTCGCCAGGTCGGCGGAACCATCGCTGCGGGCAAGAACGTCGGGCTCGGCTCGGACTACACGCTCTTCTCGCTCATCGACGGCATCGTGAAGTACGAGTGGCGCACGAAGGACCAGAAGAAGGTCTCCGTGTATCCGCACGGCTCGCCCGTCATCACCGTCGCGAAGTAAACTTTCGCGGTTCACGAAGGGCGCGCTGGAGCTGCGGCTCGCGCGCCCCTGCAGCCCGATTCCTTATTGAAAACCATTTTCAATTCGTTTGCGGATGCGCTACAGAATAGGGGTGCGACCGCGCAAAGCAGTCCCCGAGGGCTCGTACAAGTTGATCGGCGTCGACCTCGACGGAACGCTGCTCGGCGTGGACGGTCGTCCGCACCCGGTCGACGTCGCGGCCCTCCGCGAGGTGCGCGACCGAGGCGTGCACGTGACGGTGATCACCGGCCGCCTCTACGCGGGGTCGAAGGAGTCGGTGATCGCCATCGGCGCCGACGGCCCCGTGGCATGCGCGGACGGAAGCCACATCGTGACGGGCAAGACGCACGCGACGATCATTCACAAGGGGATCATGGGCGAGGCCGCCGGGTCCTTGCGCGACGCGCTCTCGTCGTCTGGCGCATCCACCTTCGTCTTCGCGCGCGACACCATCTTCCACGACGAGCGCGGCCGTGAGCTCATCCCATACGTGAAGATCTGGTCCGACGACATCCGCGAGGCCCAGATCTTCGAGGGCGACGTCTGGGAGCCGGAGCACGGGCTCACCGCGGTCGTCGCCATCGGCACCTTCGCCGACATCGAGCGCGTGCTCGCTCACGTTTCGAAACACGACACCGTCCAGCTGAATCACTTCCCCATCCGCCGCGTGGGCGAAGGTATGTGGGGCCTCATCGTGCGCTCGCAGGGCGGTACCAAGGGCTCCGCGCTCTCGTACATCGCAGCGCATCACGGCATCACCGTGGACGAGTGCGTGGTCGTCGGCGACTGGCACAATGACGTGCCCATGCTGCAGATCGCAGGCCGCTCTTTCGCCATGGGCCAGGCGCCAGATGCGGTGAAGGCCGTCGCGACCGATCACCTGGAAGAGACCGCGGTGACGGGTGGCGGCATCGCGCGGGCGATCGCGGAGGTCTTCGGTGGCCGCGTCTGACCAGCGTGCGCGTACGCGTCTCCTTGCCGACATCGCGGCTGGGGAGACCGTGCGCATCCGCGAGGTGGAGCTGCCGGCGGAGACCGCTGCGTGGCTCGCGGCCGTGGGCCTTTCTCCGGGCGAAGACGTGACGCTGTTGCGCCGGGCGATCCTGGGCGGCCCGCTCCATCTGCGGCTCGCGCGCGGCGGTGAGCTGGCAGTCGCGCGCGACCTCGGCACGCGCATCACGATCGAGGATATATGACGGCCCACGCCGTCCCAACCGATCAGAAGCGAGCGGGAGAAAAGCGCCTCGTCGCGCTGGTCGGCAGACCGAATGCGGGAAAGTCTTCGCTCTACAACGTGCTCACCCTTGGTGACGCGCACGTGGGCAATTACCCGGGCATCACGGTGGACGTGCTGGAGGCAGAGGTCACGCTGCCGTCCGGTTCGAAGGTCACCATCGCGGACCTGCCGGGCCTCTATTCGCTCACCTCCGTGGTGGACGTCGACACGGACGAAGGCGTCGCGCGCAAGTTCGTGGATGACGCGAAGAAGCGTGGACAGGTCATAGAGATCGTCCAGGTCGTCGATGCGACGCAGCTCTCGATGAGTCTCCGCATGACAGAGGAGCTCATCGGCCTGGGCGTGCCGCTCGTGGTCGTCATCACGCAGAAGGACGTCGCGGAGTCCCACGGCATCGCGCTGGACACGGCGGTGCTGGAGAAGGAGCTCGGCGTGCCGGTGCTCTACGTCAGCGCGCGCGAAGAAAGCACGCGCGGCGTCGTGTTCGAAGCGCTCGCGAAGGAAGCGACAGCGCCGAGCAAGAAGCCGGAGCTCGCGATGACGGCGCTCGCAAAGAAGGTGACCTCCGTTCGCGCAGACGTTCGTGATGCCGAGCGGCGCCGCACGTGGACGTCACGCGCTGATGCCGTGCTCTTGCACCCGGCGCTCGGGCCGTTCGTGTTCCTGTCGATCATGGCGCTCAGCTTCGCGGCAGTCTTCCTGGTCGCGGACCCGGCGACCGCCGCCATGGATTTCGTGCTGGGAAAGTTGCGCGGCTTCATCGTGCTGCACGCGGGCCACGGCCTCGTCGCGTCGTTCTTCGCGGACGGGCTGCTCGGCGGCGCAGGCACCGTGCTCGCGTTCATGCCGCAGATCGTGATCCTCACGATCGCGATGGAGGTGCTGGAGGCAAGCGGCTACCTGGCGCGTGGGGCATTCCTCGTGGATCGTCTGCTGCGGCTGCTCGGCCTCTCCGGGCGCTCGTTCTTGCCCCTGCTGATGGGTCACGCATGCGCAGTGCCTGCCATCGCGTCCACGCGCGTCATCCGCGATCCGAAGGAGCGGCTCACCACCATCCTGGTCCTGCCGCTGATGACGTGCTCCGCGCGGATCCCCACCTACGGGCTGGTGCTCGCCGCGTTCTTCGGTCACAAGAGCGCGCTCTTCCGCGCATCCATCTTCGTGTTCCTCTACTTCGCAGGCGTGCTCATGGGCCTCGTGGCGTCGCTGGTGCTTCGCCGGACGGCCACGCGCGGCAAGTCGCTCCCGTTGGTCCTGGAGATGCCCGCGTATCGCGTCCCGCAACCGCGGCTGGTGCTCTCCAAGGCAAAGAAGGCGGCCACGCGCTTTCTTCGCGACGTGGGTACGACCATCCTCGCGGTCTCCGCCGTACTCTGGGTTCTCCTCACCGTGCCGATGCCAGGTGGACACGACGCGGCGACCGCGACGCCGATGGAGAAGAGCATCGCCGCGCACGTGGGCCGCGCGATCGAGCCCGTCACGCAGCCCGCTGGCTTCGACTGGCGTATCGACGTCGGGCTCATCGGGAGCTTCGGCGCGCGCGAGGTGATGGTGGGCACCATGGGCGTGATCTTCGGGCTCGAGAAGGCGGAGGACAATCCGGGCCCGCTCGCCCAGCGCATGCGCGACGCGAAGAATCCCGACGGCACAAACGTGTATGGTACACGCAATGCCCTGGCGCTCCTTGCCTTCTTCGTGATCGCCTGCCAGTGCATGAGCACCGTGGCAGCGATCAAGAGGGAGACGAAGAGCTGGCGCTGGCCGGTGTTCGTGCTCGCCTATACCTACGCGCTCGCGTACGTCGCCGCGGTCGTGACGTACAACGTCGCTGGCCTGTTCTCCTGAATCCTACTTCAGCAGCTTGAAGGCGTGCATCCAGCCATTGCCGGTGAGACCGGGAATGCACCAGAGCATGCAGAGCGGCTCGATCGCGCGCGCGGCCTCGACAGCGCCCATGTCCGACGTCTCCCAGCCAAACTGCTCCAGCACCTTCGTCACTTCGTCCTTCGCGC
Source organism: Myxococcales bacterium (assembly GCA_025355005.1). Classification (GTDB taxonomy): domain Bacteria; phylum Myxococcota_A; class Polyangia; order Polyangiales; family Polyangiaceae; genus JANXLV01. Next base: position 43,058 of record JANXLV010000025.1, read on the forward strand.
CCTTGTCGTTCCCGCAGATGAACATCGTGGGCGGGCCGCCCGGGAGCTTCGGGTTGACCATGAGCGCGTTGCCCACGCACGAGAACACCTTCACGAAGTGCGCCTCGGGAGCCTTCTTCTGGAGCTTCTCCATCAGTGACTCGTTGAGGTCGGTGTAGAACTTGATCACGCCGTTCACAGGCGGTGCATCCGCGATCGGGTTGGTCGCATCCATCACCGTCTTGCCCGCCAGGTTCGCCAGCCCGCACAGCTCGACGGCCGACTCCGCCGCGCCACCTTTCACTGCGAGCACGATGCTCTCACCCCACTTGGCGGCCTCCGCGAACGTGCCGGCCTGCGCCTTTGGTCCCGCGCCTTCCTTCCACGCGGCGAGCTTCGAAGCGTCGCGGCTTCCCCGCATCACGTCGTGGCCGTGCTTCAAGAAGCCGTCCGCGAGCACCTGCCCGACCTGACCCGAACCCAGTACAGCGACCTTGCTCATCTTGATGTTCCTTCCGACTACAGCGCCTTCGCGACAACGTCGCGCAGCTTCTCGCAGCACGAGTGATACTGCAGATCCGCGTCGCCCGATGCCGTGAGATGGAGCCGGATCTCGCTCGGGGCCTGGTCGTGCTCCGGGCACTTCGCCGTCGCGAGCTTCGCGCCCACGTCCATGGCCATCTGGGCGAGCGCGGACTTGATCCTCGGGTCCGTCACCTTGTCCAAGGCCACCTTCTTGCCCCGAAAGTCCACCGTCACGGCAACGTTCGACATGCGCGGGATGGTAGCCGCGTTTTCCGCTTTTGTCGGTAAGATCAGGCGTAGATCCGCTCGCTCATGGCCCTTGCTCCGTCCGCACCATCCCTGAGACTCCAGATCATCGCGAGCCTCGGCACGCTCCTCGTGCTCGCGTTCCTGCCGCTGTTCTTCGCAGTGGCTGGGCTCTCGCGCGCGACGGCCCTTGGTGTGGTCAACGATGAGATGGCGCAGCGTGCACGGACCATGGCGATCGCCTTCGACGACGCACGCGCCTCCCCGCCCGGTGCCGCGGGTGGCATCACCGTTGCGCTTGCGGATCAGGCACGCTCACCCTCGGTCATCGCGATCGCCGTGACCGACAAGGACACGCACGCGCTGCTCGCCGCCACGCCCGACCTGCCCGACGAATGGGCTGAGGCGTACAAGGATGACCGCAGCGCAAAGAGCAACCGCGTGGCGCTCACGGACTTCACGGACGAGGCCGGAGGAACGCGGCTCCACGTGAGATTCCGCCCGTCGGACGTGGAGGCGCGCGTGACGCCCTTGCTCCGATTGATTGCATTATACATCTTTCTCTTCGGCGCTGTGCTCCTGGCGTTCGCGTACCTCGCGCTCACGCGGCTCATCGTACGTCCCATCGACGAGCTCTCGCGCGAGGCGGAGCGAGTCGCGTCTGGCGCTCGCACGTTCCGTTCAGCGGCGCGTGGTCCGCGCGAGATCGCGGAGCTCGGCGTTTCGGTGCGGACCATGGCGGACACGCTGGTGGCCAGCGAGAAGAGCCTCCGCGCAAAGGTGGATGAGCTCACGGAGGCCACGAAGCGACTCACGGAGACGCAGGCGCAGCTGGTGAAGAGCGAGCGGCTCGCTGGTGTCGGCAAGCTCGCCGCGGGTGTCGCCCACGAGATCGGGAATCCCATCGCGGCCATCCTCGGCATGCTGGACCTGGTGAAGGATCCGGACATCTCGGAGGAGGACAAGCGAGACCTCCTGTCGCGGACGCAGCGTGAGACGGAGCGCATCTCCGGCATCGTGAAGGACCTTCTGGACTTTGCGCGGCCCGAGAAATCCGCGGACTCCAGCACCAGCTTGCGCATGGCGGTGTCCACGGTGGACCGCGTGGTGAAGGACGTGCTCTCGCTGGTGTCCGCGCAGAAGTCGTGGAAGCAGATCAAGGTGGAGACGGACGTCACGCCGGCGCTCGTCGTGACGCTGCCGGAGGCGCGGCTACAACAGGTGCTCTTGAACCTGCTCCTCAACGCCTCGCACGCGCTCGCGGACGTGACGGAGCCCGTGATCGTCCTTCGCGCGAAGAGGGAAGGCAGCATGGCCGTGCTCACGGTGGAGGACAACGGGACCGGCGTGCCCGAGCACGCGCGCCCGCAGATCTTCGAGCCGTTCTTCACCACCAAGGACGTGGGCGAAGGCACGGGCCTCGGGCTCTCCGTGTGCAGAGGTCTTGTGGAGGCCGTCGGCGGGGAGATCGCGCTGGATACCTCGTACACGAAGGGCGCGCGTTTCCGCATCACGCTGCCGAGCTCGGAGCTGTGACAGCATCTCGGCGGATAAAGTACTAGGCACTTTAATTGGGGTGCGATAGCGTTGATGGCATGCGGCGATCTGCTCTCTCCATCTCGCTCGTCGCGACCTCGTTCGCGGCGCTCTTCGTCGCATGCGGAACGAAGCACTCCGACGTGACGCCCGACGCGGACGCCTCCGTCGACACGCCGGACGCGGGCAGCATGGCAGACACCGGCGCGGACGCGGGGCCCACCGGGCCGGTCGTGCCGAACGACATCAAGCACATCGTCGTCATCCTGAAAGAGAACCGCACGTTCGAGAACTACTTCACCGGCTTCCCCGGCGCGGACACCGTCACGACGGCCGTGGACAGCACCGGCAAGACGATCGCGCGCGGACCTGGCTCCGATGTGAACACCACCTGCTTGCTCGTGCACACGTACTCGCATGCGGTGGAGGCGTACGACAAGGGCAAGATGGACCGCTTCGACATCGGCCAGTACACGTGCACGGGCGGCGACGACCGGGCGTTCTGGGCCTACACGGAGGCGCAGCTCCCGAACTACTGGCAGTACGCGCGCAACTTCGCCATCTCCGATCACTTCTTCTCCACGGTGAACACGGACAGCACGCCAGGCCACCTCGCGATCATCGCCGGGTGGAGTCCCGCATACGAGAACCCCGACGGGTGCATCGACTCGATCACCTGCGGCTGCCTCGCTCCGAAGGGCGCGACCATTCCGATCTTCGACCCCACGACCTGCAAGACGAGCACCACGTACCCGTGCTTCGACATTCCGCACATCGCGGACGCGTTGCCCAACGGCTACACGTGGATGTCCTACGGCATGGGCAAAGGGCCAACGTCGGAGAGCACCTTCAACGCGATCAAGTCGTTCGGCACGAACGCCGCGGCGCAGGCGACACACGTGCGCGATCTCGATCAGTTCACGGCAGACATGGGCACCTCGGAGCAGGCGAACCTCGTCTACGCGTTCGTCGGCTCGTCGCCCATCTCCGAGGGACCACCGGACGCGCCGTGCGCCGGTGAGAACTACACGGTGACGGCGGTGAACAAGATCATGCAGTCGCCATTGTGGAAGGACACGATCATCATCGTCACGTGGGATGACTGGGGCGGCAACTTCGACCACATGCTGCCACCACTGGAGAAATGCCCGAACGGTGCATCGTTCAACGGCGGGTTCCGTCTACCGATCATTCTCATCTCGCCGTACGCCAAGAAGGCGGTGGTGCACACACCCAGCGAGCACGCGTCCATTCCACGACTCGTCGAAGATCTCTGGGGAATGCCGCGGATGGCGGCGCGCGAGCCACGCGCACGTGACGCAAAGGCGGGCAGCCTCCTCGAGGCCTTCGACTTCAAACAAACGCCCACAGCGCCTCTCGTCCTGACGCCACGAACATGCCCGTAAGCCCGAAGGGCGAAGTGCATGACTATGGCGACCAACCGAAGGGCGGGAAGACATGAACTTGCCCCTGAGAGCACCCATCATCCAGACTGCGTTCCGCAAAGTGCGTGGAAGGTGCTCGACGCGGTGAACGTACAAGGTGTGATCCCCGTGGCGTGCGATCACTTTGCGGTGTGATCTTGGTGTCGCGGTGTGGCAACTCGCGGAATTTTTTGGGTGGGTAACTAGTGATGGGCGAGTGGACGCGTTACCCTTCACTGACTGCTTGTTTCATAACTGAGAGGACTAAAATTCAATGAACCTTCGAAATATCATCTTCGGTCTCACTGCCATCAGCGCGATGGGCATCGTTGCGGTCGCGTGCTCCAGCTCCAGCACCACCATCAACAACGTTACCGACGGCGGCGGCGGCGGCGGCGGTGAGGGCGGTAGTGGCGGTGATAGCGGCGGCGGTGGTGGCGGTACCTGCGCCACCAAGCTCGCGGACGGCATGTACACCGTGACGACCAAGGCCACTCCTGGCAACGACGTGGACGCGTCCAGCCTGATCGAGAGCGCGCTCTGCAAGGACAGCACGAGCACCCTCACCATCGACTCGACGAAGGACGCCGGCAGCGGCGGCACCGCGTCGGGCTGCACGACGATGACGAGCAGCGACGGTTGCTCGGTGACCATCACCTGCACCTCGGACATGAACGGCACCACGAGCAACAGCACGACCGAGTTCAAGATCAACTCCGACGGCACCTTCACAACCACCACCACGCTGAAGCTGACCCAGGACGACGGCGGCGCGGTCGAGGCCGACTGCACGACGGTCGGAACCGCAGTCAAGATGTGAGCTCGCGGGAGGCTCGCGCCTTCCACTCATTTCCACTGATAGGGGTGCGCCGGGCGTGAACAGCGTCCGGCGCGCTGCTTTTGTGAGCCTCGTTTCGGGCTCACTGCAGCGTCGTCAGGGTTCAGCGCTTCTTCTTCGCCTTCGGCGCTTCCTCTTCTTCTTCGTCTGCCTCTGCCTCTTCGGACTCGGCGGCCTTGTCGGCGACGCGGACCTTGCCGCCCCCGCCCTTCTCGCCCTTCGACTCGTCGTCCTTGTCGGCCGGCGTGTTGTCGATCTCGTAGAACGCGCCGAGCACGCCCGTGATGATGGGAAGCGAGGTGAACGGGAGCTCCCCGATCGGGCCGATGCCTGCCTTCAGCGCCGTGAGATCGAGCGGCATCGTTCCGAACCTGCGCAAGAGCCACATGCCACCCAGCGCCAGCACCGCGCCGACCGCGGCCTTCAAGATGCTCTCGATCTTCCCCTCGGAGGCCCAGATCGGCTTGCCCGTGACCAGACCCACGATGCCGCCCGACGCCGCGGCTGCGAGATACGCGAGCACGGCGCCGCCGGCGGTCATGAAGCTCACGTTCAGCCCCTGGACGAGCGCCACCGCAAGGACGATCCCCGTGACCAGTCCGATCGACAGCCCGACCACGAGCCTCTTCACCATGTGTACATCCTAAATCACAGAAGCCTGTCTGGGGTCATAACTCTCACCGCGTCGCGAATCCGCGCGCAGAGCCGCGTGCGCCGCTCGTCCTTGCGGTCCTCGGACAGGGCCATCTTGATGGCGCGCGCATCTGCCACCAGGACCACGAGCTTCCGGCCGCGCGTGACCGCCGTGTAGAGCAGGTTCCGGGAGAGCATCACGAAGTGCGTGGTCAGCATGGGAATCACGACCGCCGGGTACTCGCTGCCCTGAGACTTGTGTATAGTACACGCATATGCGAGCGTGAGCTCGTCCAGGTTGGACTCCTCGTAGACCACGTCCTTGTCGTCGAAGCGCACCGTGAGCGAGCGCTCCTCCAGGTCGGCGGCGGTGATGCGGCCCAGGTCTCCGTTGAAGACGTCGCGGTCGTAGTCGTTCCGGAGCTGCATCACCTTGTCGCCCACGCGGAAGCTGACGATGCCGCGCGTGATGCTGGGGCCCGTCGGGTTCAGCGCCGCCTGCAAGCTGGCGTTCAGCGCCACCGCGCCTGCGTCGCCGCGGTGCATGGGCGTGAGCACCTGCACGTCCTTGATGGGGTCGAGCCCGAAGCGGCGCGGGATGCGCGTCTTCACCAGCTCCACGATGGTCTCGTTCGTGTGGAGCGGATCGCGTCGCTCGATCACGAAGAAGTCCTGTGGCCCGCCCTCCTCCGGGCTAAGCGGCGGCTGCCCTTCGTGGATCCGGTGGGCGTTCTTCACGATCAGGCTCTTCTCGCCCTGGCGCTGGATCAACGTGAGGCGCGCGCACGCGACCTCGTCGGACGCGATGACGTCGCGCAGGACCGCGCCAGGGCCGACGCTCGGGAGCTGATCGTGATCGCCGACGAGCACGAGGCGCGCGCGCGGAGGGAGCGCAGCGAAGAGCGCAGCGGCCATCTCCGAGTCGATCATGGAGGACTCGTCCACGATGAACGCCTGCGCCTCGAGCGGCCGCTCCACGTTGCGTCGCCAGTCGCGCGTCTTCGGATCGAACTCGAGCAAGCGGTGGAGCGTCATGGCCTCCATGCCCGTGGTCTCGGTGATGCGCTTCGCCGCGCGGCCCGTGGGCGCTGCCAGGCGCACGGTGAGGTTGGCGCCGAGGAACATGTTCAGGATCGCGCGCACGACCGTGGTCTTGCCAACGCCGGGCCCGCCCGTGAGCACGCAGACAGCGTTCGCAGCCACCTTGTCCACCGCGGCGCGCTGCTCCGGCGTGAGCTCGATGTCCACGTCCGCCTGGAATTTCCGTACGGCCGCAGCCGCATGCGACGCGAGCGACGTTCCCTCGCGCCCCGCGCGCGCGAGCCCGGACGCGATCCCCAGCTCCGCGACGTAGAGGGTCATCGGCGAGAGAATGCGTGCGTTCTGCACACTTTCCTCGATGAGCAGGCGCTCCAGCACCGCGCGCGTGATCGCGAGATCGATGATGGGCGTGGCGTCCACGTCGAGCTCCAGCAGCGCCGTGGTGCGCGACATGAGGTCCTCGCGCGGGGTGACGGTGTGCCCTGCGTCCGTCACGTCGCGCATCGCCTGCAGCACCGCTGCGAGCGCGCGTTCCACCGAGTCCTTGGCAAGGCCCATGGCCGCAGCGATTTTGTCGGCGGTCTTGAAGCCCACGCCCCACACGTCGATGGTCATGCGGTAGGGGTCGCGCGAGACCTGGTTCATCGTGTTCTGGCCGTACCGCTTGTAGATGCGCATCGCGAGCGCGGGCGACGCGCCGTGCGCCTGCAAGAACACCATCGCCTCACGCAGGCCGGCCTGCTCCTTCCAGCCACGGATGATCGCATCCACGCGGCTGCGCCCGAGGCCCGGGACCTCGCGCAATCGCTCCGGCTCCGCGTCCAGCACGTGCAGTGACGCATCGCCGAACGCCGCGACGATGCGCTTCGCATACGTCGGCCCCACGCCCTTGATGACGCCAGAGCCCAGGTATTTCTCGAGCCCCTCGAGCGTGACGGGCGCGAGCTCCAAAAGCTGCGCGGCCTTGAACTGCTCACCAAACTTGGAGTCGTTGTGGAACGAGCCGCGCACCCGCACGCGCGAGCCGACGTTCACGCGCGGGAACGCGCCTACCACCGTGAGCTTCTCTTCGCGTCCGTCGATCGCGACCTTGAGCACGCGGAAGCCCGTGTCGTCGTTCTGGTAGGTGATCCGCGAGATCTCTCCTTCCAGTGTCTGTTCCTCCGGCGCGGCCATCGGGGAGAACCTACACACGACCGTGGAAACTGGGTAGCGTGGCGGGCGTGCCTGGGCTCCTGTCAGAGACGCTGGTGGCGTTCGGATCGGTCTTCTCGATCGTGGATCCGTTCTCCGCCGTGCCCGTGTTCCTGGGCCTCGCAGGCGCCGAGCCCAAGCCAGCGCAGACGCGCACGGCGCTGCGGGCGTCGCTCACGTGCTTCCTCGTGCTCAGCGTCTTCGCGGCCGCGGGCGGCGCAATATTCCGCTTCTTCGGCATCACCATTCCGGCATTCAAGATCGCCGGCGGCATCCTGCTCTTCGGCGTGGCGCTGGAGATGATGCGCGCCAAGCACTCGGGCACCCGCTCCACGAAGGAGGAACAGGCGGAGACGCGTGAGGACGTGGGACTCATCCCGCTGGGCCTGCCGCTGCTCTCAGGACCAGGCGCGATCGCTGCCGTGATGGTGCTCGCAGGCAACGCGCCGAGCACCGAGGGGCGCCTCGCAGTTCATCTGGCCGTCCTGGGCGTGAGCGCGCTCGCGTTCCTAATCCTGCGCTCCGCGACGTTCTTCTCGCGGCTGCTGGGCACCACGGGCATCAACGTCATCGGGCGCCTGATGGGCCTCATCCTCGCGGCCATGGCGATCCAGTTCGTCCTGGACGGAGCCCACGAGGCCTTCCCGAAGCTCTTCGTGTGACACAAAAGCGAACCGGCGAAGCGTGCAGATTGCACACACTTCGCCGGCGCCATTCTCGAAGCCGTCTCGCGGACGGTCTGCTTTTTAGAGGAGCGACTCGGTCTTGATGTTGATCATCATCTTGCCGGTGTCGGAGCTGTACGCCGCGCTGTAGACGAGGATCTTGCCGCCGGCCGGGATCGCGACGGACGCGAGCGAGGCGAAGGTGAAGGTGTCCATGGTTCCGCAGAGCGTGGTGCTCGCGCAGCTGTCAGCGACCTTGCCGACGCACGCCTTCTTGGTGGTGTCGTCACCCGGGGGCGCGCTGCCGTTGTAGGTGAAGACGACGGTGTCGAGCTCGTCGCCACCGGGCGCCGGCGACTGGTAGATCGTGACCTTCGCAGCCTTGCCGGTGTTGTTGTCGAGCTCGATGTAGTCCATCGGGTTGTCCGCCTTGACGGTGGTCGCGGGGCAGTTGCCGATGCCGAGGCCCCAGCTCTTGCCGACGACGGGCTCGATGTCCTGCGCTGCGGAGACCACTGCGCCGACCGCGGGGACCTGGAGAACAACCGGGTTCACGAACGGGCCGCAGCTCGCCGTGAAGTTGCCCTGCTTGCAGTCGTTGCCGCACGTCTGCTGACGGAAGGTGCCGGCCGAGCAGCCTGCGCCGCTGTTGTTGACGAGGCCGGGGCTACACGCGCCGACGGGCTCACCGGTGCAGCTGCCGGCCTGCCACTGGCAGCTGTTCTGGCAGATCTTCTGGTGAGTGCCGCAGAGGCCGCAGGCCTCCGTCATCATCGAGCCCGGCGCGCAGCCTCCAGCGACCTCGCCCGTGCAGGCGGAGTAGTCGCTGACAGTGCCCATGCCACCGTCGCCTGCGAGGCAGACCGACTGCTGGGTTCCGCAGAAGCCGCAGCCGCGCGTGAAGACCGAATTGAGCGCGGCGCACTTGTCGCCAGCGTTCGGAGCGGGCGGACCTGCGTCCTTGCCGCCACCGGTCGAGCCTGCGTCCTTCTTGGGGGTCGTGCCGGCGTCCTTGGCGGTGCCGCCGCCGCCGCCCATGTTCCCGCCGCCGCCGCCGTTCCCCGTGGGGTTCGCGGCCACGCCCGAGTCACCGGGATCGGTGCCGTTCGTGTCCGTTCCCGTGCTGTCACCGGGGATATCCGTCGACCCATCGGCGCTGCAGCCAACGGCGATGCCACCGGCGATCATTCCAGCGAAACCGAGCGTGACGAGACTGGACGTGAAGTTGCGCATACCGACTCTCCTTGATTGGCTTTGTTCGAGCTTCCGACCCTGGCCGGGGTGTGCGACCCGCGGAGGAACTACATCGACCGACACCGTCGCTCGAACGAGAACGGGGCTGTAGCCCGCACACACTTGTCGCGCAAGCGTCTCTGACCGCCCCACATAGCCATCCATGTGTCTGAATCCGGGGTGACTGAACCGTAATCTCCCAGAATTGCTTCGTTTGCGACGACGTCTCGCAAGCCCGCGAGACTGCGAAATAATTTGGTCTCAGACGCGTCTCATGGTGGTCCGCAGATCCACCAGCGTATTTTCTCAATCATTTCATGTGGCGCGGGCATTGCGCACCACGTCATACGACTATGTGCTCAAGTTTACTGAATTTTACGGGTGAGCTCGGTGGCGCGCGTCAGGACCGTTCCGCCGTAGGGGTCTTCGGGTCTTGCCTTTGTCGTCGTGCGGTGCAAATCCCCGCCCCATGAAATCGATCCTCGCCTTCAGCTCTTGCGCAGTAGTGCTCGGCCTCGTCGCGTGCGGCGATCCGCCGGCCCCGAAGAACCCGGAGACCACGCAGGTCAAGACGACCGTCGACCTCGGCGATGCTGGCGTCGCCCCGACCACGACCACCAACACGGACTCTGCTGATGCCGGCGCGACCGCGAAGCAAGACCCGCCAGCGGCGAAGCCCACACCCGCAGTGGTCGTAAAGGGCGTGGGCCTGATGACGCCGGAGTCGGTGCTCTACGACGCGACGGACGACGTCTACTACGTGTCGAACATCAACGGCGCGCCGCTCGCGGTCGACAACAACGGCTTCATCTCGCAGCTCGCGCCGGACGGTACGGTGAAGAACCTGAAGTTCATCGAGGGCGGCAAGAACAAGGTCACGCTCAACGCGCCGAAGGGCCTCGCATTCGTCGCCGACATGATCGTCGTCTCGGACATCAACACCGTTCGCATGTTCGACAAGAAGACGGGCGCGCCAAAGGGCGAGGTGAAGGTCCCCGGCTCCACGTTCCTCAACGACGTGGCCGTCGACAGCAAGGGCACGGTCTACGTCACCGACAGCGGCCTCAAGGCTGGCAAGGAGGGCTTCGAGCCCACCGGCACCGACGGCGTGTGGTCGATCGACGCGAAGAAGAAGCTCACGAACGTTGCGAAGGGCAAGGAGATGAACCGCCCGAACGGCATCATCGTCGCGCCCGACGGCAAGATCTGGGTGAACACGTTTGGCGCGCCGGAGCTGTACTGGCTGGGCCCCAAAGGCGAGAAGAAGGACACGGCGACGCTGCCGAAGGCCTCTCTCGACGGCCTCGTGCTCTTGCCCGGCGGCGACGTGCTCGTGTCCAGCTGGGAGTCGCAGACGGTCTATCGCGGCAAGCCGACGGGCCCGTTCACGGCGATCGTCACCGACGTGAAATCGCCCGCCGACATGGGCTGGGACAGCAAGCGAAGCCGCGTGCTGATCCCGCTCTTCCAGGCCGACGAGATTCAGATCTGGGACGTGAAATGAAAACGGCGGCCTGACGAAGCGCTATACCTCGAGTTGCTTCTTCAGTGAGCCATCGGCGAGCGCGGCGATGGTCTCGTCTGCACCGCCGATGAGCTCGCCCTTCACGAAGACCTGTGGGAACGTCGGCCAGCCGCTCCACATCTTGATCGCGAGGCGCGGCTGCCACATCGACGCGTAGCTGCCGTACTCGAGATACGTGTATTTTACACCGGCTGCGTCGAGCGCCTTCTTGGCCCTCTTCGGGTGCGGGTTCTGACTCATGCCAACCACCACGACGTCGTCGCTGCCGACGGCCTTCTCGACGGCGGCGATCACATCAGCGTGGCACTTCTGCTGGCGCTCGAGGACGCCGCTGGACGACTTGTCGGAGGGGTGAAGGGGACGTTTCGACATGCCGCGAAGACAATCACGATTCGGGGCGAGTTGGTGTCGCCCTCGCGAAACATAGATAGAGCGCGCCCCAGGATCGCTGCAGGATGTCCGGCGACACCGCGGGATAGAGCCCCGGATTCGGCGGATTTTTCCGCGTGCGGAGAAGGTGCGCCGTTGTGGGCAAGTCTCCGTGAGCGGGCCGCCGCCTCTGGTCCGCAAGTTGCGAAGTGAGGGAAGAACCCCGCAGTTCCGCACGGAGGCTTTTCTGATGACGTTCGCCAAGATCCTCTTCCCCATCGCATCCGTCGTCGCCATCACGTTCGCGTCGCAAGCGGCCCACGCGGCAGCCTGCACGTCGAAGGCCGTGAGCTCGAGCGCCATACTCTCCTGGAAGCCGCCGGTGAAGGCGAAGGCGTGCACGCAGACGGATGCAACGGCGTTCGACACCGCCTTCAACGATCCGCAGGCAACGCCCGACACGATCGAAGCTTCTGTCTCGGGCGCCTGCAAGTCGTGCATCTTCACCGAGAACGCGAGCTCCTCCGCGAACTGGCAGCTGATGGTCTGGGTCGACAAGGCGAACAAGAAGGGCATCTTCAACCCGGGCGCGTGCGTCGCAGCAGCACAGGGCAAGAACGACTGCGCAGCGACCTCGTATCAGGTCGACGAGTGCAACAACCTCTCGTGCGCGGCATGCACGGACCAGGCAACGTACGACGCGTGCACGCAGACCGCCGAGAGCGGCACCTGCTCCAGCTACGTCACCGCATCGCAGACCGCGTGCGACACGAGCGTGGAGCCCGCGCTCAAGCTGTGTGATCTGCAGCAAGGCGGCGGCGCCAGCATCGCCAAGATGGTGATGGAGCTCTGCGGAACCACGTCCACCGGCGGCGGCTCAGGCGGCGGCTCTGGTGGTGGCAGCGGCGGCGGCTCTGGTGGTGGCAGCGGCGGCGGCTCTGGAAGCGGCTCTGGAAGCGGCGACACGGGCTCCGGCAGCGGCAGCGGCACCGGCACCGGCAATCAGGGTCAGACGCAGTCACCTGGTCTCGGACTCAACAACACACCGACCACCGGTGGCTGCTCCACCAGCGGCAACTCGTCTCCGTCCGAAGGTCTCGCAGCGTTCGGCCTCGCGGCCATGGCGCTCGCGATCGTGCGACGTCGTCGCGCTTCCGTGTGACCATCGCGAGGATCGCGACCTGCCGCTAGAGGGGCTCCTCAGGCGAGCGCGACGGCGCGCTCTGCGAGGCCCTGGATGACCGAGTGGAACGACGACAGGCGGTGCAGCTTGTCCATGCCGAACCGCGCCACGAGCTCGCGTTCGATCACGGGCACGCGCGTGGTGCCGCCCGTCGCGCACACGATGTCGATGTCCTTCGGCGTGACGCCCGCGGACACGAGCGTGCTCTCCAGGTTCTCCAGAATTCGCGTCGTGGTCGGCTGCGCGAACGACTCGAACTGCGCGCGCGTGATCGTCTCGGTGACGTCGATGCCCGGGTACTCGAAGCGGAACGTGGTCTTGTCTTCGGAAGAGAGCGCGCGCTTCGTGTCCTCGATCGCCTCGAACACCTGAAATCCCAGGGAATCCTCGATCAACGTGAGGAGCTGGTCCATGCGGTCCTTGTCGTCCGCGCCCACCGAGCCGCTCTTGATGTCGCGGAGGAAGCGCATGATGTCCTTCCGCTCGAGGAGGCAGAGCTCCGCGGGCGAGCAGAGGCGCTCCATCAAGGGCAACGGCATGCTGAGCACGTTCGAGCCGAACGGAACCATGTACGTGACATCGGCCCCGAAGTGCGCGGCGATCTTCTTGCGCATCAAGCTGCCGTCGAGCGCGTCTCCTGCGACAGGAACGCCGCCCACCGCGAGCACCTCTTCGAGCTCGCCGCCTGACAGGCGCGCGACCGTGAAGTCCGATGTACCGCCGCCGAGATCGCAGACGAGGATGGTCGCGTCGTGGGCGATCTTGTTCTTGAAGTCGTGCGCGGCGGCCACGGGTTCCGGACAGAAGTGCACGTCTTCGAAGCCGGCGAACCGCGCGGCGCCCTCGAGGCGCTCCTGCGCGAGCGCGTCGGCCGCGGGGTCCTCGGAGAAGCGCGCGGGCCGGCCGAGCAGCACGCGACGAACGTCCGTGTCATAGTGGCGGTTCGCGCGCTCGCGCATGGTGCGCAGGAACACGCCGATGAGCGCCTCCAGCTTCACGACCTGATTGCCGAGCCTCGTCTCCTTGAAGCTCTCCATCGGCAGGAAGCGCTTCATGGATCGGAAAAAGCGACCGCGCGTGGCGCCCACGATGAAGCTCTCGAGCGCGTCGGCGCCGAACGACCAGCCGCCGTCGTCGGAAAGGAACTGGATGCTTCGCAGGATGGACTGCTCGCGCGCCTTCATGTCGAGCGGAATCGGCGCTTCGGCACCGCTGGGCCCTGCAGCCGCGAGCAGCGAGTTGCTCGTTCCGAAATCGATGGCGTAGACGGTCGGTTTCGACACGGGGGCTCGGCCAGCTAAACAGGAAGAGCCCGCGAGTGAAAGAGGCGACAGGGATTTTGGCCTGGCAGCCGCGTGGTCCTAGACTGCCAGGATCGTGCGAAGTCCCTTCCGCCGTGCGCTCCTCTCCATCGCCGTCTGCGTCGTCGGCCTGTGTCCGGCGTGCGGGAAGAAGGACACGAGCGCGGTCGAGCCGCCGTCGTTGCTCGCGGCGAAGATGGACGCGTCCGCGAACGCAGCCGTTCTGTCGGCCGACGCCGGGAGTGATGCGTCCACCGCGAGCGCATGCGTGCCGCTCGATCCGCAGACGGTCCCCCCGTTCGCCGAATGCGACACCAAGATCGTGAAGACGCCCGTGCCGGCGATCGAGGACCCGAAGGGCTCGCTCAACGCCCTCTACGAGAAGCTCGCGGCCCTCGAGCGCGGCACTGCGGACAAGCCCGTTCGCATCGCCATATACGGTGACTCGAACCTCACGAGTGACTTCATGCCCGGCCACCTGCGACGCGTGCTCCAGGCGCGCTACGGGGACGCGGGACATGGGTACGTCGCGCTGTCGCGTCCGTGGCTCAGCTACCGGCACGAGGACGTGACGATGGGCGGCTGGTGGGGCGCGCCGTTCACGTACTGCTCGCCGACCACGAACCTCTGTCACGACAAGCACTACGGGTTCGCGAACCTCGCGTCGGAGACGGGCGAGATGGGCATGCAGGTCTGGGCCGGCACGTCGAAAGACCCGAAGGGCGTCGTCGGCAAGAAGGTCTCGCACTTCGAATTGCACTACGCGCTTCGCCCCAGCGGCGGGTCGTTCACCGTGCAGATCGACAAGAAGGACGTGAAAACCATCTCCACCAAGGCGGACGCGTGGGGCGTCACCACCGCCGGCTTCGACGTGGAGCCGGGCGAGCACGAGCTCCGATGCGTGGCGCGCGGCGATGGCAAGGTGCGCTGGTACGGCGTGTCACTGGACTCCCCGGGCGAGAAGGGAAAGCCCGGCATCCAGATCGACTCGCTCGGCACCGGCGCCATGAACTACGAGCGCTTCAAGTGGGTCGCGGACGACACGCGGCGCGAGCAGCTGAAGAAGCGTGACTACGACGCGGTCTTCGTGTGGCTCGGCGCGAACGTGATGTGGGTCCCACCGAACCGCGAGTTCGCGAAGGACTGGATCGCGCAGCTGCGCGCCGCCTTGCCCGACCTGCCGATCCTGATCATGTCACCCGCCGACACCGTGCGCGGCGACGAGAAGAAGAGCGATCCGCGCATCATCGCGCTCACGAAGCAGCTCCGCGAGGTGGCGGAGGAGACCGGCGTGGCGTTCTGGGATTTCCGCGAAGCGATGGGCGGCGATGCATCGGCGATCCCGTTCTCGAAGCGAGGCCTGATGGGCGGAGACCGGATCCATTTTGGTCCGGAGGGAAGCGCGCTGATGGGGAACCGGCTACTGTGCTCGATGACGACGTCGTTCAGCGGGTACGTGAAGGAGCGGGCGACGGCGGGGTGCAAGCAGTAGCGACCTCGACTTCGACCTCGACTTCGACCTTCTACTTCTTCTTCGGCGCGGCTGATGGATGGGGGCTTGGGGTTGGCGCTGGGGTTGGGGTTGGCGGGGCGGCGGGGCTTGCGGCTGGAGCGGCGCTTGGCTTCGGGGCTCCGCCTTTCTTCGGTAGGCAGTAGCAACCGGCGCCGCCGATATTGGTTGTGCCCTGCATGTATTGCACCTCGGCTGGCTCCATCGATGGATCCTTGCAGGTGTTGTGCGGCGGCATGGTCTCGGTGCTC
Organism: Myxococcales bacterium; assembly: GCA_025355005.1. Taxonomy (GTDB): domain Bacteria; phylum Myxococcota_A; class Polyangia; order Polyangiales; family Polyangiaceae; genus JANXLV01. Next base: position 58,511 of record JANXLV010000025.1, read on the forward strand.
CACTCGCAGCTGCCGGCGCAGACCTTCTTGTCATCCATGTCCACGCACGAGAGCGGCGACTTGCACGTGTTCTGGAAGAACTTGTCGCACGGGTCGCCCGATTTCTCACCCTGACACGCGACGAGGGTCAGGAACGCGAGCGCGGTGGACCCGCGGAGCAGACGGCAAAGAGCGAACATGTCCGCGAGCATAATCCAAACTGGCTATGGGACGGCCGCGAACCCGTAGCTCACCTGCTGGACCCCCGACTCGTCGTACAGGCCGACGGCGAACGCGGACCCGTTCAGCAGCGTAGGCAACCTGGGCGGCCGCGCGCGGGTGACGCTGAGCTTGATGACGTCGCCATTGCGCACGGTGACGCGGTCGGCTGTGAACGTGAGCTCCTCGGCGTGCTGGTACACCTTGGACGCGACGTCGTACACGAAGAAGGTGAGGTCGCTCGTCGCCCGATCGCTCGCGATGTGGACGTCGACGATCACGGTCTGACCGGTCGCGATCGTGACGGCCGGCGCGGTCAGGGCTCCGTTCAACTTTGCCCGCTCCGTGAGCGCGGGCATGGGCAGGAAGAACGGCTCGCCCTCTATCGCGCCGCACGGGTCCGCGCCCACGGCAGCGCGATGGTTCGACCACGTGGACTGGAAGGTGACCAGCGCCCCAGCCGTGCCCACGGTGACCAGCGGGAATCCGGCCGACGGCACATCGCGCTCGAGGCATAGATCGCCGATCTCCGAGAACCCGCCCAGCCCGGAAGTCCACGCCGCGTGGGCGTCGTCGACGGCAAGCCAAGCAGGCGCAGAGAAAGGAAATGGATCCGTCACCGCCTCGAAGATCTCGTGCGAGAGATAGTGGAGCGTCAGGTCGTCCGCGGTAAGCGCGTCTTGTGCTGCGGTACAGATGCCCTCAACGATCGCCAGCGGGACCTCGTCGGTGGGCGTGGCGAGGACGCTGGTGTGATAGCCGAGTAGCTTGGCGCACGGCATGTTCGTGACGGTCGCCGTCGGTGGCAGGAGCGCGATGTAGAGCGTCTCCGCGTGCTTCATCGTCGTGGAAGACGCGGCGTCGGCGCCGACGCCACCGTCCGCGGCGCTCGCGTTCTTGAAGCGGAGATCGTGCACCGACTGCGCGATCGCCGCCTCCAGATCGCTGGTCGCGAACGAGGACGGCATGGTCGGCATCGGCAGCGTCGTGATCGCACCCGGCGGCCCGACGCCATACTCCGCGGTCGTGTCACTCCACGTCTGGCTCGCGCCGAGCAGCAACAGGAACTGCTCGATCGCGGGCTTCCGCGGATCGTTCGGGTCCACGAAGAGCACCAGGTCCGCGTGCGCGAGCCTCGGCCCGCCCTTGTCCACGACGCGCGGCAGGTCGAACGCGAACGCCGGATACGGTCCATGCGGATCCGTGGTCGACGAGCCACACGCGATCCCCGTCGCTGCGAGGCCAACGAGCCCAGCGAGCCCAACGAGCCCAACGACTGCCGCCGAGCCGATCGCAGGCGCGAGGTGGCGGCGCTCGCTCACTGCTTCTGCGGCGCGGGCGGAGGCGGGAAGAACTGCGGCAGACCGCTCGGCATGGGCCACGGCGCGGGCCAGCCCTGCGGCATGGGCCACGGCGCTGCGGCCGGCGGTGCGTTCGGCGCAGGCGTGTTCGGCGCACCGGGCGCAGGCGTGTTCGGCGCGTTCGGAGCGTTCGGAGCGTTCGGAGCGCCGGGCACGGGCGGCCATCCGGGGAAGCCGGCGAAGCCAGGCACCGCGGGGAAGCCGTTCGGGAAGCCAGGCAACGCGAGCGCGCCGGGCGTGGCCGCTGGCGCCGGACCGTTCGGACACTGACCATTCGCGGGCCGTGACTGATCGGTGCAGATGACAGCGCACGTGCCCGTCCCGCTGTCCATCACCTGCTCGCCGGTGCAATCTTCGTCCGTCTTGGGCTTCGCGGGCGGCGTGGGCGGCGCAGGCGGCGCAGTGGGAACCCCGGGCGTCGGCGCGACCGCGGGTTGAGGTGCTGTGCCGTCGACGTCGGTGCGAACTTTATATGCAAGATGCAACCATTTCTGCACCATGGCCTGGCTCACCCACGCGTAGCCGGCGTCGCCCCATCTCGCTCCCCAGCTGTTGTGGATGAGGAACTGCTTGCCCTGCGGCGTGTTGCGATAACCGGACAGCGCCACGGCGTGACCGCCGTCTGGCGTGGACCAGTCAGGGATGACGAAGTTCTGCATCTTGCGGTTCACCCACGTCGTGGAGTCGATGTGAAACGCGACCCACAGGTCCGCGCCGCTCGCCAGCGTGGTGACGATCTCATCGATGTTCACCGGCGCGACCGACAGCTCCTCGTACGAGATGACCTTGTGACCGTTCGACGCCTCGGCCGTTTGATAGTGCTGCTGCAAGGCCGCGTCGCGTGCCGCCGTGTTCGGCTGGACGTTGTACGCGGCGCCGCAATCGTCCATCGAGTCCTTCGAGAGCTCGCACGCCTCACGCCCGCTGTACGGCCAGGCCTCGAACGTGGTGATGCCGCGGTTCACGTTGCCGGTCGCGGCGTCCTCCATCGTGGGCACGCCGTAGTGCGCCCACACGTGCTCGGGCGACGTGGTGACGTTCTGACCAGCGCGACGGAGGGAGTTGTCGAGCACCGCCGACAGCGCGAACGCCGTGCAGTTGCCGACGTCGCCTTGATCCTTGATCGGACCTTCCGTGCCGTTCAGGCGATGATCGACGGCGTCGGGAAAAGCTTGCGGCGCATCGGACGCGCGCACGGCACCGCCGCCGAGATCGGAGCCCTCTGCGCCGACCGTCATCGCGCCCGCAGGCGCTCCACCGCGAACGGTCGTGTTGCTGGGACCACCGCCGGGGATGAACCGCGGCCCTTGCGTACTTCTGCTGGCGAGGGGCAAACGCGCGGCTGGGTTCCAGCGCACGTGACCGCGCTGCATCATGGCCAGCTTCGCGGGCGTGGCGTGCTTCACCGCGATCGGGATGCGACGGTAGGGAAAGCAGTCCACGTGTATGAACACGCCGTCCGCGACCTCGTGCGGGAGGTTGCAGCGGCGCTGCTGTACGGATGCTTGCCGCAGGTAGTTGACGTTCTGCACGTCGACGCGGCCCTGCGCGGGCGGCATGGTGATGGGCGCGGGCGCGGGCGCCTGAGACTGCGGGCCGTTGTAGTAGACGAAGCCCGGATGGCTGAACGCAGCGGGTGGCGGTGCAGCCTGGTACTGGGGATACTGCGCGGGGCCCTGCGGTTTTTGGCCCTGCGCCACGCCCGGTTGACCGGGAGCGCCCGGCGGAGGCGCGGCCTGCTCCTGTCCACCACACGCGGCTGCGGCAACGAGAGAGCAGAGAGTGAGGGATCGAAGGATCGTGTTCATCGAGCTTGGCTCCAGAAGGAAGATGGTACTCGCCTCCACGTTGGACGGCAGCCTCTCGTGTTTAGTCACTTGGCGACACGCACGGTGATTTCCGGGTCCGCAGGGGCTCCTTGCGCCGATTCGTACGGCAGAGGCAGCTTCACCTTGTAGGTGCCGACCGCCAATGGTCCGGCTGAGACCGGCTCCACATGAATGGCGCAGCACGCCGTTGGTCCGGTCTTGGGCCACGCCGCCTTCACTGCGTCCCACGTGATCTTCGCGTGCGCCTTGCCGCCCGGCGCGATCACCACATGCGATGTCGGGTTCCGGCAGGACTGCTCGTTCAAGCAGCGCGGCTCGGGGTTCTTCGGCGCGTTGCCGGTCGGCGGCGTCACGCGGCCGCCCTTCGCATCCGCGACCAGAGCGGCAAGGGTGAGGTCTCCAGCGAAGTACATCGGGACCGCGACCTTGCCGGTGTTCGTCACCTCGAGCGTGATCTCCACATGCCCGGACGGCGCAATTTTTTCGGGCGCGGCGCTGAGCTTGAGCTTCAACATCTGCGCCCAGCCGTCGGGGCTCGCAGGAGCATCGGAGCGCGTGCGGCATCGCCGGTTCGCAAGCACCGCCACGAGGTCCACGTCCGCACCGCCACACATGGAGTCGTCCGCGTCGCCCGGGTCAGTCGTAGGGAGGGCCGCAGCGCCCGCGTCGATCGGCGCCGCAGCAACGACGACGCCGGCATCCACGACTGCCGTGGTGATCGGAGGAGGAGCCGCATCCTCCGCGGGTCCCTGCGGTGTGGTGGTCGTGTTGGAGTTGCCGCACCCCGCCATGAACGCGACCGCCGCGACCCACCATGCACGCCGTCCGAGATGAATCATGGCCCGTAGCCTACACAAGAGATCCGAACGATCTGGCGGAAAAACACCCTTGCGCTAACGTGCGCGCCCCAACCCAAGGAGTCCCATGAAGACCTTCGAAGCGATGACCCAGTTTGGCAAGATGCTCCGCAACCTCGACAACTGGATCGTCAAGGCAGAGGCGCACGCGACCGCCAAGAAGTTCGAGGTCGACCTCCTCACTGGAGAGCGCCTTGCCCCTGACATGTACCCCTTCGTGAAACAGGTGCAGTCTACATGTGATTCGGCGAAGTTCACGGCGGCGTACCTGAGCGGCACCGAGGCGCCGAAGCACCCGGACACGGAGAAGACGATCGCCGAGTGTCGCGCGCGCATCAAGTCGTGCCTCGCCTACCTCGAGACGCTGACGGAGGGCTCCTTCGCGGGCTCCGAAGACCGCAAGGTCTCGCCGCCGTGGCTCCAGGGCAAGTGGGTGAAGGGCGACGCATACCTTCTCCAGATGGCGATCCCGAACTTCTACTTCCACGCCACCACTGCCTACGCGATCCTCCGCTCCAACGGCGTGGACGTCGGCAAGATGGACTTCATCGGCTCGGTCCCGGTCCAGGGGTGAAACGGGGAGCGTCCATCTGCCTGGCCCGCTTGGCGATTGCCCCCGCGCTTGCCCTCTCCATGAGCGTGAGCGCGGAGGCACGTGCCGACGAGCCGTTCCCGAAGCCCGACACCGAGCGACGCGAAGAGGCGGAGGACGCCGCGTTTCGTGCCTTCGCCGTGGGTTCCGTGCTCGCGGCCGTGCCCTTCGGCGTCGGTTCCGTCATGACGACGTCCTCGCACGAGCAGTCCACGCAGAACGCCGGCGTGTACACGCTGCAGACCGGCCTCTTCGTCGCGCCGTTCGTCTCGCACGCGATGGTGGGCGAATACAAGCGCGGGCTGCTCTTCTCGATCGCGCCGGCGGTCGGCTCCGGCAGCATGGCGGTGCTGCTCGCGATGAACCCCGACGCGGTATCGCACGCATCACTCGAGACCCAGCGCTCCTATTACTTCATGATCGTCGCGAGCGTCCTCGGCGGAGGCGTTGGCGTCGTGGACACGCTCTTTCATCCATCGCGCGAGCCGTCGCGTGAGCCTCCTCGAACGCAGGGCAGCCTGCACATCGCGCCCATCTTGAGCCCGGGCAACTATGGGCTCTCCGTAGGAGGTGCGCTGTGAGCGCAACCAAGAGACCCACGCCTTCACTTCGTCCTTCGCCGTTGCTCGTCACCCTGACCCTCGCCGTGAGCACAATTGTCCTCGGTGGCTGCACGGCCGTACCTCAGAACCGACGCGTGCATCTCGCGGACCCCATGATGTCGGTGGGGGATGACCCGCTCGAGACCTACCGCAAGCAGAAGCTGTATAATACACGCGAAGGCGCCGCCGGTGGCGACGGCGCGGCATCGGGCGGTGGTTGCGGCTGCCAGTGAGCCCCTCGCGGTTCGTCTCCGTTCTGGTCGCGCTCGCCGCGGCCTTGCTCGTGCTCCTGCTGGCGGCAGGCGCGCGCGCGGACGAGTCCATCTTCGACCCTAGCCGCGACAAGCTCCATCTCGACTCGTTCGACCTCGCGCTCACTGGCTACTCGCAGCGCGGCAACGGCTACCAGTCGCAAGCGGGCCCTCCCGGCGGGCCAGGTTCGCAGGCGCTCACCGTCTGGGAGCCCATGGGCTACTTCGTCCTGAAGAAGGGCCAGAAGCTCACCATCCGCATCCTCGCGCCGTTCGACATGGTCACCGCGGCGTCGCCCAACGCGATCGACAAGACGCGCACGGACACGATCAGTCAGGCGTCGCGTCAGAACGAGGCCGGCTCGATCGACACGTCGGTCACCTACGACGTCAGCAAGCGAACGACCGGCACGTTCCGCGGCGGCATCCACCTGGAAGAGGACTTCCGCTCGTGGAACATGGGGCTCGCTGGCACGCGCAGCTTCGCCGAGGACAACACCACGATCGCCGCCGGCGCGAACCAGATCTACGACTGGTTCGATCGCTTCGACTATCGCGGCCTCCGCCACGCGCGCACGCAGCGCGGCACCACGTCGGGCTTCGTGTCGCTGACGCAGACCCTCTCGCCGACCACCGTCGGGTACCTGAACTACGGTCTCACCGAGCAGAACGGTGAGCTGGGCAACACCTGGAACGCGGTGCCGCTCGTCAGCAACAACTACGGTGGTGAGGTGCTGCCGCAGCACCGCCTGCGCCACGCCTTCGTCGCTCGTCTTGCGCAATGGCTGCCGTGGAACGGCGCGCTGAAGGGCTTCTATCGCATGTACGCGGACGACTGGGGCATCGTCGCGCACACGGTCGAAGGGCAGCTCTATCAGCGCTTCTCGGCCCTGTTCTATGCGCGCGTCAGCTACCGCTTCCACACGCAGCGCGGCGCGGACTTCTTCCGCACCGTCGCGTTCGACGACGGGAACTTCAGAACGGCCGACAGCGATCTGCAATCGTTCGACGCGCACTCGGTCGGTCTGTCGGGCACATTCACGGTGCCGCAGAGGCGTATCAAGGGCCTCGAGATGCAGGCTGCGTACGAGCGCTATTTCAGAACGAACGATCTGGATGTAAACGTCTTCACGTGGCGCACCGGTTTTCGCTTCTGACGTTCGCCGCGCTCGCCTTGCCCCTCATGGCTGCGGGTGCGTGCGGTCCTGCGGGCACGTCGCAAGGCGCTGTCAACGCTGGCAACGCTGGTAACGCTGGCAACATGCCCGCGCTGATGGGCAAGCCGCTGCCCGACGTCGAGGTGAAGACGCTCGCCGGTCTGCCTGCACGTCTTCAGGCGGAGCTTGGCGGGCGACCCGCGCTCCTCTCGTTCTGGGCGTCCTGGTGCGAGGCCTGCATGGATGAAGTGCCTGCGCTGAACAAGCTGTCCGCGTCCGCGAAGAGCGACGGCATCGTGATCGGGATCGCCGTGGGCGACTCCATGGAGAAGGCGCGCGCCATCGTGACGGACAAGGCGCTCGCATACCCGAACCTCGTGGACGCGGAGTTCAAGCTCGCGGATGCGCTGGGGCAGCGCAACGTGCCGTTCACGATGGTGCTCGATCGCGAAGGTCACGTCGTCTTCACCGGCGGCGCGCTGGATCAGGCAGCGCTGACGGCGTTCGAGCAGGCGCGAAGGTAGCCGGTCATTGAACGGTGGGCGTTCGTCCCATCTCGGTGAGGATGTGGTCGCCGCCGTCGACAGCGTCGAGCAGCCACTCCACATAGCGAATGTCCACGCCGATACAGCGCCCGACCTTCGGCTTCCACAGCCAGTCGGAGCCCAGGGTCTCGTACGTGCTGTCGAACGCGAGGCCGGTGATCTCCCCCTTTGCGTTCAGCACCGCGGAGCCGGAGTTGCCGCCCGTGATGTGCAGGTCGGACAGGAAGTCCACGGGCACCTCGCCGTTCAGCGTCTCGTCCGCGTACGGGCCGAATTTCTTCGCGGCGAACGCGTCGGTGAGGGCCTTCGGCGCTGCGAACGGGAACGCGTTCGTGTTCTTCTTCACCACCTCCGACAGCATGGTGAACGGGCGGTTCGCGGGCTCGCCGTCCTTCGTGGAGTAGCCGCGCACGGTGCCGTACGTGATGCGCAGCGTGCCGTTCGCGTCGGGCGCGATCTCCTTGGCCTCGAACGCGCGTAGCGCATCGAAGTATGCAGGCTTCAAGAGCGCCATGCGCCCGTCGAACGCCTCGTCACGCTCGTCCGCGGCCTTCACCAGCGGGCGCAGCGCGAGAGCAAACCGGATCATCGGGTCCTTGCTCTTCCTGAGCTCCGCCATCGTCGCCGTCTTCGTGAGCGCGACGCGGACTTCCTTCTTCTCCAGCTCGGACTCGAACAGCACCTCGACGGCGGGCTTGTAGGGCGTGGCGTTCGGGTTCACCAGGTTGAGCTTCGCAACGACGCCGACGACGTCGAAGCGGTCCTTCTTGTCGACCTTCTGCGCGCGGTCGAGCGCGAGCTGGAACATCGCCATGTCCACCGCGCGGCTGTACGTGTTCTCGAGGGCCTCCTGCGATTGCACGTGCCGCTGCCAGTTGCGCGCTTGGTAGTCGGGGTGGCGGTCCTTGTCGGCCTTGCCGCGCTCCTCCGCCATGCGCACGATCGTGTATGCGGAGCTCACGAGCTTCGGGAACATGACCTCCGCGCGCAGCTCCAGCGTGGCCTCGCGATTCGCCTTCTGTGCCTCGTAGGACTTCGTGATCTCCGCGAGCACGCCGCCCCACTTCGCCTTGCGCGCGGGGTCCGCGTCGATGAACACCTGGAGACGCGCCTCGCGCACTACCTTGTCCGTGAGCACGCCGTCCTTGATGAGTCCATCGAGCTGGCCCTTCACGTTGGTGAGCGCATTGCCGAAGCGACGCACCAGCGGCTTGGCGCGGAGCTGGTCCTCCTTGGCGCCGTGGATCGTCTCGAGCGTCGCCAGCGCGTCCTCGCAGAGCTTCTGCTGGCGCGGATACGAGAAGCTCACCGCGTCCTCCACCTGCGCGCGCGTCCGCTGCGAGTAGGTGCGCCCCGGGTAGCCGGCGACCATCACCATGTCGCCCTCGCGCAGCGGCTTCTCGGCGAGCTTCAGCACGTGTGCCGGCTTGTATGGCACGTTGTCCTTCGCGTAGTCGGCGGGCGTTCCATCCGGCGCGACGTACGCACGAAAGATGGAGACGTCGCCGGCGTGACGCGGCCAGCGCCAGTTGTCGATCTCCCCGCCGTAGTTCCCCACGCCCTCTGCGGGCGCGTAGACCAGACGTACGTCGCGGATCTCGAGCTGCTCTATGAGGTAGAAGGCCGCGCCCTCGTAGAACGAAGAGACGGTGCAGCGGATCCCCTTGCGACCCTTCTCGCAGGCCTCGACGGCCTCCTTCTGATTCTTCTCGATCATCTTGAATCTGGCCTGATCCGTGATCCGTGCGGGCAAGTTGTGATCGAAGATCTTGGCCGTGACATCCGTCACTTTCTGCGTGGCGAAGACGCGAAACGTGGGCCCGTTGGACGGCTCGTCCGCGCGCGTCTTCGCAAGGAAGCCGGTCTCCAGGTAGTTCGCCTGCGGCGTGGAGTTGTACTGGAGCGCGCCGATCGCGCAATGATGGTTCGTTATCACCAGACCCTCGGCCGACACGAACGACGCGGAGCATCCGCCGAGCGACACGATCGCCGAGAGCAATCCCGACGCAGGGTCGGTGAGCTCCTTCGGATCGATCGCGAGCCCGAGCTCCTTCAGCTTGTCCGCGTGCGCCGTCATCTGATGCGGCATCCACATTCCGCCGGGGTTCTCGAAGCGCACGGGTAGCGGCGCGTATGGCGGCGGCGCGGGAGGCTCAGGTGGCGCCGGCGGAGTCGTCACCACGGGCGTGGGTATCGGGGCGGGCGGAGGAGGCGTCGCTGGCTGCGGAGGGTCACCGCACGCGGAGAGGAGAACGAAGGACAGACCAGCAGTGGAGATGAATGTGCGCTTCACGGTCCGTGACGTACCACGTGCCGCGGCCGCTGGCGCCCCCAGGGAAACAATGGTCGCGCTTCACACGGCGCAGGTCGGATTTCCGTGAACCTTCCACCGCGACCGGTGTTGCACGCTCCCCCTCAGACGCTGCCGTGCATGATCGGGTCGAGGCCGTGGACGAGCACGAGGCCATCTTCGCCGGGCACCGACTCGAACCACGGCGTGCGCCAGCCGCAGTCCACGCAGTGGAGGCGGTAGATGCTGGGCAGGTTGCTCACCGTCATGCCGACCGACGGCTCCTCACAGCGTGGGCACCCCATGGGGCATCCCGCGAGGCGGTACTGCGCGAAGAGCGCACGCACCTTTCCGGAAGAGATCTCGAACGGCTGAAACGCAGGGAGCGACGGGAGCATCATGGCGGGTGACCATGAAAACGGCTCGCTACGGCTGGAATTAATGCGTCATCGGATTGTCGCCGCGAGACCTGAGCGCGCGAACATCATCGAGAGCGCGACGGCGGTGACGAGCAGCCGCATGCCTTCGCGGAACGTCGCGCGCGGCCGCGCATCCAGAAGCCCGCACAGCGAGGACATCGCCCACGTGATGAGCACGGCGGACACCACCAGCACGGTCCACGAATGGTGGTCGCGACCGATGAAGACCCAGAGCGACGCGGCCATGGTGAGCGCGAGCTGCGCGGCCACGTAGAGCTTGGTGCGCGGAGAGATCTGCTCTGGCATCGGAGGAGCGACCACCGGCGAGAGGCCCGCTCTCGTGGGACGACCGAAGAGCACGCGGGCCCTGGCAGAAGCGCCCTTCGCGAGCCGTACCTGCTGGAGCAGATCGGCCCAGAGCACCCACTGCGCCTTCGTCCCGTCGTGCGTCGCGTAGCCGCGCGTGGTGCCCCATTGCGGTGGGGACGCCGTGTCGAGCTCAACGTGCGTCCCGAAGATGCGATCCCAGATACCGAGCATCGCGCCGAAGTTCTTGTCCAGGTAGGGCGCGTTCTTCGCGTGATGGAGCATGTGCGACTGCGGCGTGACAAGGAAGCCGAAGCTGGGAAAGCGGTACTCGGCCGAGTGCGTGATCAGCGCGTGCACTGAAAGCGCCGTGGTGGCGATGAAGAACTGCTCCATGGGAACGCCGAGCATGGGCAGCGGCATGTAGAACGGAAACGAATAGAGATCGGAGAACCACGCGTGGCGCATGGCCACCGTGAAGTTCATCTCCTCGGGCATGTGGTGCACGCCGTGCACCGCCCAGCACGCGGCCACGCGGTGGTCCATCCGGTGGTGCCAGTAGTGACCAAAGTCCGCGAGCACGAACGCGAGCACCCAGGTGATGGGAGAGCCCTTCGGCCAGTGCACGACCGCGATGTGTGACTCACCGAACGCATAGAGGAGGAGAAGCGCCGGGCCGAGGAACAGACCCACGACGATGGAGCCGAGCCCCGCCGTGATGTTGCCGACGCTGGGCGCGAACGACAGCGTCACGTGGCGTCGCCTCCGTGCGAGCCACCACTCGACCACGACGAGCATGACGTAGAGCGGCACGCCGAACGCGTAGTAGGCAGTCGTTTCCATGGGTGGCCGAGGAGCGGTTCATCATCCCACATGAGCCCCGAGCCGACGATCGCTCACGGCGCGGGTGGGCGATCCAGTGGATCGTCACGACACGCCCGATGCGCGATCGGCGATCGATGTAGATTCCACGGACTGCTGTTTCACCGGGAAATTGGCCTTCTCGACGGTGGCACGCTCGGTGCTTCATGTCTCCACCATGAAACACCACTCCGCCTTCGTGGCCTGTCTCGCGCTTGCGTGCATCGGAGCTGCGACCGGCTGCGGTTCGGCGTCGAGCGAGTCGCTGGGCGGGACCAGCTCCACGCTCGGCGAGAGCGACGGACGGATCCAGGAGGACGGCTACTTCATCGACTCACTGCACACCGGAATTCAGGCGATGGATTCGTGGGATGAGACGTTGCCCGCCGACGACGAGGTCTGCCACACCGACGAGATCAAGGTCCGTGTCGTGGTCTGGTTCGGCGCGGTCACCATGAGCAGCATCAACGTCCGCGCGGTGGAGATCACCTCCACCTCGGGCAAGCTGCCAGCGACGGACCTGCTCGTGCAATCCTTTCACAAGGTCAAGAACACGGGCACCGCCACGATCCGGTACGACGTGAACCAGACCTTCACGTTCCCGAACAAGGAGGGTCGCCGGTACATCGAGGGTCGTTTCATGTTCGGGGTCAGCGGCGATCCGAGCGAAGCGCTCGACTCGTCGGTCTCGGGCCTCGGCGGTGCGGCGCTCTGCCAGCAGACCATCGGCTTCAGCTTCAACGTCAAGTAAGGTCGCTCGCCGTCACCGCTGGTCTTCGCGCAGGAACGCGTCCATGTCCTGCATTAGGAGGCTCACCTTGCGTGCGTACTCGGGGCTGCCGTATGTGGCGACGGCACCGGCGCGAAAGCCACGCATGGAGCTACCCTCGGACGTGAGGACCTCGAACGCAGCCTCCGCATCCGCGAACACGAACGACACGAACGCGGCGCGACCGTCGTGGATGCCGGGTCCGCTGCGCACGGCGCCGTCGTGCACGTGCAGGTACGACGCGATGTCCGTACCGGTGACGCTCCACTGATAGACGCGCTCCGGGCTCCGCGCTGCGAACGCGCGCATCTTCGGATATGCGCCCTCGTGCAGCGCCGTGAGCGCGCGCGGCACGAGCGACAGGATCAATGCGACGCGCAGCGCCTTCTCCTCCGCGGAGAGCCGCGCCCGCGCACGCTCGCTCTGCGGCTCCAGCACCGCGAGCTTCGAGAGCAAGCCCACCGTCCGCGCGCAGAGCCGCGCGCTCGCGATCCCGAAGAGCGGCGTCACGCGAGGCAGCGACGGCTTCCCCGCAAAGAACCGGGCCAGCGCACGCGCATCGGACCACCCGCACCGCACATCCGCATCGCCGCGGCCCGGCTCCACCCGAAGCCCGTCCTCGCGAAAGCAGACGCGAGCCGCGAGCTCCGTCCCGGGCACCTCGAGCAACACGACGCCACGCGTACGAGCCGCCTTGTCGGCGACGCGTAGCTCGGATGGTCGCGAGCGAGACACGAGCTCGAGAAGAGGAAGCAAAGCCGTGAGCGCGACATGCGCCCGACAGAAGTCAGGGTCGAAGGGCGAGGGCGAGGGCGAGGGCGAGGTCGGGGTCGAGGTCGGGGTCGAGGTCGAGGTCGAAGTCGAAGTCGTGGTCGAAGTCGAAGTCGTGGTCGCAACGATCGCGTCTTCGTCGAACCCTCCCTCATGCATCAGATCCTCTGGCACCCCCATGCCTAGCCAGCGGCCTTGATGCCCCAATCGGTGCACTCCGCATGCAATACCCGCCCCCGCGATCACCTCGCACACGGCGCCTCCCAGGCCGCCGTTCACGCTGTGGTCCTCGACCGTGATGATGCGCGGAACACGCTTGGCCAAGGACAACACTGCGTCCGCGTCGAACGGCGAGAGTGAGGCGTGCGCCTGCACTGCCGCCTCGATCCCGTGCCGCGCGAGCCTGTCCGCTGCGCGCATGGCCTCCGCCACGGTTACGCCGGTCGCGATGAGGCCGACGTCCGCTCCTTCGCGCAGGAGCTCCGCGCGGCCGATCGCGAACGGTGCGGCGCGCGCGATGGGCTCCTCTGTTCCGCGTCCGTAGCGGATGTACACGGGGCCCTCGTGCGCGAGCGCGGCTCGCAGGGCGCAGCTCATCTCGTCACCGTCACGCGGCGAGAGCACGACGAGCCCCGGGATCGCGCGCAGGAACGCCAGGTCTTCGAGCGTGTGATGCGTGGGCCCGCCCTGACCGAACGCCACGCCCGCGAGCGTGCCGATGATCTTCACGTTACGCGCGTTGTAGGCGATGTCCGTGCGGACGAACTCCGCCGCTCGCAGCGCCGCAAAGGTCGCGTACGTGCACACCACCGGCGTGAGCCCCGTGGACGCGAGCCCCGCAGCGACCGCCATCAGGTTCTGCTCCGCCACGCCCACGTTGACGAAGCGCGACGGCATCTCGCGCCGCATGCGCGCGAGCTTCGTGGTGGTTCCCAGATCCGCGGTCACTGCCACCACGCGCGCGTCCCGCTGCGCGAGCTCGACCAGCGTGTCGCCCCACGCGTCGGACGACGACAAGAGCTCGTGGTCCGCCACCGTCCACGTGAAGCCCTTCACGCGCGCCATGCCGCACCTCGCGTCACGGGACTTCTCTCGCGCTCCGGCGAAGGTCGGCGAGCGCTCGCGCGTACATCGACGAATCGAGCGCGCCGTAGTGCCACTCGGGCCGGTGCTCCATGAACGACACGCCCTTGCCTTTCACGGTCTCCGCGATGATGACCGTCGGACCAGACGCACCGTCGGCGAGCGCGCCGAAGAGCGCAGTGCAAAGCGCGTCCATGTCGTGCCCGTCGCACGTGACGACCCGCCATCCGAACGCCCGCCACTTGTCGGCCAGCGGCTCGAGCGGGACCTCCGCCTCCGTGTCGCCATCCATCGTGAGGCGATTGCGATCGATGACGGCGACGAGGCTCGTGAGCCCCAGCGCGGGCGCGGACATCGCGGCCTCCCACGTGCTGCCCTCGTAGCACTCGCCATCGGACAGGAGGCACACGGTGCGAAAGGATGCATTCTGCATCTTTGCGCCCAGCGCGATGCCCACGGACACACCGAGCCCATGACCGAGCGAGCCAGTGGACACCTCCACGCCGGGCACACGGGCGTGGTCCATGTGCATGCCCACTGCGTGGAACGACTCACCGAACGCGCCGAGCTCCGCGTCGGAGATGAATCCGCGTTCGCACAGCGTGACGGCGAGCCCGAGCCCGCCATGCCCCTTCGACAGCACGAAGCGATCGCGCTCCGGCCACGCAGGTCGCTTCGGATCCACACGAAGTGCCGCAAAATAGAGGGCAACGAGCACGTCCGCCTCGGACAGCGCACCGCCCACGTGCCCGCTGCCGGATGTCCACGTGACGTCCAGGATGCGCTCGCGCACGCGCCGCGCGCGCTCCACGAGCTCGAGTCGCTGCGTCAGGTCGGGCTCGGGGGGCCGCCTCACTCTGACTTCTTCTGCGGCGCACGGCCGAACGAGACGCGCGGATCGCACGCCTCGTACACGACGTGCGCGAAGCCAGCGGACACCTGCGCGAGCGCCCGCGCGTCGAGCTTGTCCGCGGTGTCTGCGGCCGTGTGGTGCACATCGAAGTAGCGCGTCGCGTCCTGCCGCAGGTCTATCGTGGGCACGCCTGCCTCCACCATCGATCCCACGTCGGTCCCTGCGTGTGCCTGTCCGTCGTTCTGCATGATGCCGAGCGGCGCGAGCCCCTTCACCACGGAGGCGAACGTGAGCTTGCCGGCGTCGTCGCCGATGAACCGCGCGAACATCGCGCGCTCGGTGCCGCTGTCCGCCTCCATCGCGAGCACGTACGAGCTCGCCTGAGCACGATGCGCCGCGGCGTACGCCTTTCCACCGGATACGGAGTTCTCCTCCGCAGCGAAGAGCACCACGCGCACGGTACGACCCGGGCCGGCTTTGCCCTCCGCGCGCGCGCGCGTCTGCACGGTCTGCGCGGCCGCCATGACGATACCGACGCCCGCGCCATCATCCAGCGCGCCGCGTCCGATGTCCCACGCGTCGAGGTGCGCGCCGAGCAGGACGATCTCGTCCTTCTTCTCCACGCCAGGGATCTCCCCCACGACGTTCGCGCTCTCGGCGTCCTTCGGGTGTTCGGACTGGAGCGCGAGGTGCACCTTGGCGTTCGGGCTCTTCGCGAGCGTGCGCGCAAGGAGATCCGCATCGGCCGTCGAGATCGCTGCGGCGGGGATCGGGTTCTTGACCGCTCGCAGCGCGGCTGCACCCGTATGCGGAAAGCGATCCGTGTTCGGCGTGACCGACCGCACGATGAACGCGACCGCACCAGCGGTCATCGCAGCCGTGGGCCCCATCGCGCGCGCAGGCACGGCAGCGCCATATCCGGTTCCGTCGTTCGCGCGCGGCATCACCACGTTCGCGAACACGATCTTTCCCTTGGCCGCGTCCTTCGGCAGGTTCGTCAGCGCAAGGACCGTGTCGACCTCCATCACCTCCGCGGTCACGCCGCCTTTCGGTGTAGACCCACTCCACCCGAGCGCCGTCACTGCGAGCGGCTGGTGCGACGGCGAGACGAGCTCCGCGGACTCCGCGCCGCGCTTCCACACCGGCACCATGACAGGCTCCGTGTGCACGTTCGCGAAGCCCATCGCATTCATCGTGCGCACACCCCACGCCACCGCACGTGCATCACCCTCCGATCCCGCGAGCCGCGGCCCCACCTCATCCGAGAGCGAACGCGCTACGTCGTAAGGCGAAGTCGACTCGAGCGCCGCGCTCATCCATGACGGCATCGCCGTCACCGCACCGCCATCATTCGACGCGATGGGAAGCGACGCGACGGGCGCCACGTCAACGAAAACCCCCGCGTCCGCCCCAGTGTCCACGCACATGCCAGGTGCAGCAACCTTCGCGAGCGGAGGCGCCTCACCACAACCAAGGATCAAGACGCAACCAACGAGAGAGGCCTTCGACATGACGCCGCTACTCTAGGTCGAGGGAGAGGTTAGGTCGAGGTCGTGGTCGAGGTCGTCGTCGTCAACCTAGTTGACCGCGCTTCTCCCCGCGAAGATCAACCCGCCGTGTTTGAGCTTGTCCACGATCGCGACCGACTGGTTCGGATCCAGGGCAAAGCAGCCCTCCGACATCCCCGTCGCTTGTCCGTTGTCGTGGACATAGTTCGCCGGGTGGACGATCACGCTCCGACGGCACACCTGATCGTTCGTGGTGGACAGACCCGACAGCTGCAGTGAGTGTGGATGCTTGCCGTCGTATGTGTCCATCGTGCGGTAGTACCCGAGCGACGACATGAACGAGTTGTTGACGTTGCTGAAGCGCGTCGGTGTTCCGGTGTGGCCGGGATCGCTGCCGGTGCCGTGCGCGACCTGGTGCGCTTCCACCGCGCCCGTCTCGAGGTTCACGAGGAAGAAGCGCTTCTTGGAGTTGGACTTCGAGAAGTCCACGACCGCCATGTATCGCTGATTGATGAACTTGTCCGTGTTCACGTCCAGGAAGCCGAGCGCGTCGGCGAGCAGGTTCTTCGGGACCAGGCCGTTCGGGTCGACGCCCACGTGCGCGGTGACCGCCGCTGCCTTCTGCGCCGCCGTCGGCTCCGTGAAGTCGGGGCGATCGTTGGGGCACTTGTCCGGCGACACCTGCAGTCCGCTGATCGCCACGTCCGGCGAATCACCATCGCCACCTCCTTCATCTGCAGCGCTGCAGGCAACGAGGATGAGTGACAGGGCAACTGGGAGTGGGAAACGGCGGAGCATGGCGCGGACTCAAGCAAGGTGTATTCCACACACTGTCGGACATCCACACTGTTTGTTTCCGCTGGAATTGCCCGAAATTCTTGCTGACTGCTCCACCACGAAGCAAACCGTGTCTCCTGCAGCATCTCCTGCAGCGTGTGGTGGGCAGCACAAGATGGATCCGTGGGGGTCCATGCGCGCAAGAGCTCACGTCTCCACGTCGCGACGCAACGTGACGATGAACATGACGATCATAAGGAGCGGTTGGGGTCGGTGAGATCTCTACGCGCGAGCACACCGCGCGGCCCGCGCCTTGCTCGGAGCGGAAGCGCAATGCTCACTCCGCGTTCTACTTCCGCGCTCCTCTCTCTCTTCCTCGTCGCTGCGTGCGGAGGCGCCACCATCGACGGTGGCGGTGGCGGTGACGATGAAACCGCGAGCGCCACGAGCGACGCGCTCACGTCGGTGCCGTCGTCGGTGTCGTGGAACATCGACATCGAGAACCCGGTGAACCTGGATGCAAAGGCGGACTGGTTCGACATCGACCTCTTCGACAACGTGAGCACCAACTACATCTCCACGCTCCATCAGAAGGGGCGCAAGGTGATCTGCTACTTCAGCGCGGGCTCGTACGAGACCAATCGCCCCGACAAGGCGAGCTTCCCCAGCGCCGCCGTCGGCAAGAAGATGAATGGGTGGCCCGAGTACTGGCTGGACACCCGCAGCGCAGGCGTGCGCGCCGTGATGAAGAAGCGCCTGGACCTGGCGAAGAGCGTCGGCTGCGATGGCGTCGACCCCGACAACGTGGACGGGTTCTCCAACGACACCGGCTTCCCGCTCACCGCGAAGACGCAGCTCGACTACAACCAGTTCCTCGCCACGGAGGCGCACGCGCGCGGTCTGGTCGTGGGGCTGAAGAACGACGTCGATCAGATCGTCACTCTGGCGCCGTACTTCGACTTCGCGGTCAACGAGTCGTGCTGGCAGTACGCCGAATGCGACAAGCTGAAGCCCTTCACGAACGCAGGGAAATCCGTGCTCGGAATCGAGTACCACGGCGTGACGTCGAAGAAGACCACCGTGTGCCCGAAGGCCCGCGCGGCGAGCTTCTTCACGATCCTGTCGGAGCAAGATCGCCTGGACGGAACCTATACGCGCTGCACGCCCTGAACGCGTGAAGCGAAGCCGTCAGCGACCACCTTGCGCAGATGTCTGACGTCGCTCGAGCGGGCGCGCTGCGTTCTTCGTGTCGAACCACGAGGTGCGCAGTCGGCGCGGCATGGCCGACGCATAGAGGCAATCGCGCAGGCCGTTCAGCTCGTGGGTCACGGCGCCATGAGAGAGCTGCGTGCGGATGAGCACGACCTCCGCGAGCGTGAGCTCTGCGCGGCTGAGCGTGCCCTCGTGCTCCTCGATCGCCGTTCGCACGCCAGCCTGCGAGAGCTCGGCCAGCAGGCGGTGGCTCTCCACCTCGGTCGTTCCGCCAGTCGTGTAGAGCACCAGCTTGTGTCGTGACTTCGCGGACTGCCCACGACCAGCGATCACCCAGTCGCGAAACACGGACGTGTCGGCATACAGTGCGTCGAAGAGGTAGACCTCCGTCACGGGAACGCCGCCCTTCGACACGCACTGCGCCGCCGCGTGATAGCCGCCCGAGTGCGCGGAGATGCACACGGTGCCTGGCTGCGAGCCCGGCTTGATGCCAGACGTACCGAGCGCGGCGCGCCCCTCGGACGAGAGCGTGTGGAGCGCGTCCTCGAGCAGGCGCGCGAGCCCGAGGTTCTCTTCGAGCTTGCCGCAAGACGAGTCCGCCGAGAGCACGGGCCCCTGTGGCACGAGGAGGATCGCGTTCTGCTTGCTCTCGTAGAGCTGCTCGCGAAGCTCGTGCACCGCCATCGCCGTCGGTGCGGTCGACGTGTGACCGTGGAAGTGAACCAGCATCGACACGCGGAGATCGTGCGACGCGCGGAAGTGATTCGGTACGAACGCGATCACCGTCGCGTCCTTGTACGCGTAGCCCGCACAGGGGAACGGCGCATGCGCGAGCTCCATCTCGATGGTCACGCCGCGCGCGTCACGCGACACCGCGCGGATGCGTGACTGCGCAGCCGGTGCTTGGGGCTCCTGCGCGTGCGCGACCGACATCCGAGTGCCGAGGACGACCGCAGATGCGGTCAGCATGGTGAGCAGCTGGCGACGCGAGAGGAGGCTCATGGCTCCAAGGTGCGCAAATGTAGGTAAATGGCAAAGTTCGCAGCAGCTTGCGCTTCGCTGAACGAGATTTCATCAATCGTAAATAATTGAAATGAATTACTTTATTCGACACAAGGCACTAATGTAGGATATTGGGGTTGCACGTGGGCAAGTCGGCGGTAGAGGAAGCGGCGTCGGTGATGAGCCGGCCCACCAGAAACCAAACGTCACCCCCATACGGCGAGGGTCATCCCGCCGAGAAGGTCTCCAGTCATGCGCCCCATCCACTTCGTCTTCTCCGCTGCTCTCGTTGCTCTCTCGCTCAGCTCCGTCGCCTGCGGCGGCGCCGATGAAGGCACGAACGCCGACGACTCGACCAGCGCCGACGTGACGTCTGCGAAGCCCGTCGCGCTCACGCACGCGGACAACAAGAAGACAGTCCACGTCACGGCAGGTCAGAAGGTGGTGCTCACGCTGAGCCAGAACGCTTCGACCGGTTACATGTGGATGGTCACCGGCGAAGGTGGCCTCACCAAGGCTGTCGAGACCACCACCCCGGGCGACGTCCACAAGCCCGGCTCCTCCGGCACCGACACCTTCACGTGGAAGACCACGGGCAAGAGCGGCAAGCACACGATCACGCTCATCCTGCAGCGCCCCTGGGCAGAGACCTCGCCCCCCGCGGAGACCTTCACCGTCACGCTCGACGTCGCAGACAGCAGCCCCGCGCCGAAGATGTGCGGCGGGTTCGCCGGCATCCAGTGCGGCGCCACCGAGTTCTGCAGCTACACCAAGGTCGCGGCCTGCGGCGCCGGCGACATGAGCGGCACGTGCGAGCCCCTCCCGGACCTGTGCCCCATGATCGTGTTGCCGGTCTGCGGCTGCGACGGCAAGACGTACAACAACAGCTGCGAGGCAAACCGCGGTCACGTGTCCGTCTCGACGGACGGCCCCTGCGCGCACAAGTGAGCTGAGCGACACGAAGCCCGCTCGACGTGAACAGCACGGCGCTGCCAATCTACTGGCGGCGCCGCTCTTCTTTTGTCAGCGGGTGAACCTACTCCGAGAGACGCAGGCCGATGGGTAGGCCTTCGCCCATGATCGCGACCTTCTCGGCTTCGTCCATCACGGCGAGCTCGCGCACGGCGCGGATCCACTCTGGCTTCGCGCCTATCGCGATCAGCTTCTTTTCTGCCTGGAGGCGCAGGTCAGCGTTGAGGTCGCGCGCGCGATCGCCCGTGACACGCGCGAGCTGCACGGCGGCGTGAGGCGCAGTGTGAAGGCCCTTCCAGGTCTCGCGCAAGAGCTGAGTGAGCCACGCCTCTGCCGCGCGCGGCGGCACCACGTGATGCAGGCTCGCGTACAGCGGCTGGCGCGCGCCGAGGCGACCGATGCTGGTCCAGAGCCGCGCGTCCTTGTCCACCCACGTGCGCTCCAGCAGCCAATCGCCGAGCTCCACGCGGCGCGCGACCGGCACGCGCTCGAGCGACGCGAGCATCATCGTGAGCTCGTCACGGCCCTCCGGGATGCGTCGGGGCAACTTCAAATTTGCCTCCTTCGGGGCGATCACCGCGTCGAACGCGTCGCGGATTCGGACCTGCTGCGCCTCTGACAGCCCGCCCGACACGCGGCGCCACGCGATGAAGAACTGCTGCCAGTTGCGCGGCTCGTCGGGGAACGCGAGGCGCCCGTCGAAGATGGTGTAGAGTACACGCACGCGCTCCGCGTCACCCGGGTCGCCGAAGCCGGGCCGCATGCAGTAGCCCGTGAGCATGAGCCATGTGCGTTCGTGGTTCTCGCTGCGGCGGCGCACGCCGGGATTCTCCAGAAGCTGGTCGGCCAGACGCCGCGCGACATCCATCGTCCAGCTCGCGCGGTCGCCCAGGATGCGCTCCAGCTCACGCGACAGATCCTTCGTGATGCGCGGGTCGGCATCGCCGCGCTTGCCGAAGACCTGATCGATCAGCGCGCGCGCCTCTTTCATCCGTGCGTCGTCCGCGCCCCGCAGATGCGTGGACGGCGCTGGCGCGAGCGACGGCGGTGGCGCGCTGGCCCCGAGCGGCGCGCGGTCCACGTTGCCACCATCGCGAAGCTGGAACTCCAGGCGGATGCGACCACCGGTGTCCTTGCGCGTGCAGTAGAGCTCCAGCTGTCCCGTCGCGCTGAGCACGCCGCCCAGCGTGACCGGCAGCCGCCCCTCGCCACGCCTGTCCGACGGCACGTTGAGCACCAGCGACGGAAGCATCTGGAACGCGGAGCTCGCGTCACTGTTGGTGGTCCCCTCGTGGCTCATCTCCTTCGGCAACTTCACCAGCGCTCCGACGTTGTCCTTGCGAACGTCGCTCGCGTAGAGCGGGAACTTCACCGTGCGGCCCGTGGTGAGCTCGAAGGAGCGCCCCTCGGCCTCGAAGTACTCACCTTCGTCGGCGCCGCGCGGAAGGATGCACACTGCACGCTTCTCCGCACCGTCGGATTCGACCGCCACGTAGTAGCCATGCGACGCGCCGCTGGTGACGCGCACGCCGTGCCCACGCCGCGCGAAGCCATAGAGGACGGCGCCGCGCGCGACAGCGAGATCAGGATCCGCGTTCGGCAAGAGCGCCGGCTCGCGGCCAAACGCGAGCTCCACTTGCTTGGCCACGGCGCCCGCCAGCGCCTCCGCATGGAACACGCCGCCGTTGAGCAAGATCGCGTCCGGGCCGCGCCCGGACATCTCCTCGGCGTGGCGCGTGAGGAAGGACAGCACGTGACGCGTGATCGCGGGATCGCGCTCGAAGGGCAGGCCGAACGAGACCAGGCCCGTGCGCGTCTTCGGTGGCGGCTCGCCTGCCTCCACGATGGGGAAGAAGCCGGCGATCAAGACGTCCTTCACGTCCTTCTTCGTGAGCGTGATGCTCTTCTGGCTCTTCACGAGCTTTCCGCCGCGACCCAGGACCGTGACCTTCGCTTCCTTCGCGCCGCCGAAGATGCGCTCCTTCGCGTCGCGGCATCCGAGCACCAGCTGCGCGAGCTCGCCCGTGGGCAGCGGCTCCTTGAGCGACATGCGCGACTCGGCCACGTGCGCGAGCGCCAGGTCCATGTTGTCGCCGCCGAGCAGGATGTGGCGTCCCACGGCGACGCGACGGATGTTGACCGGCTCACCCTTCTTGCGCGCGCCGATCGCCATGAGCGACAGGTCCGTGGTGCCGCCGCCCACGTCGCACACGAGCACGAACTGCTCGCCGTCGTCCTTCTTGCCGACGCGCCCGAGCAGCTTGTCCCACGCGGTGTTACTGCGATCCTTGCCGCGCGCGTCTCGCATCGCGTCGTAGAACGCGGCGGTGGGTTCCTCCACCAGCGTGACGGAGAGACCCGCGAGCACAGCGGCCTTCGACGTGAGCTCACGCGCGACCTCGTCGAACGACGCGGGGACAGTGAGGAGCACCTCTTGCGATGCGAGCGGCGCGTCCGGATGCTCCGCGTCCCACGCCTCTCGAACGGCCGAGAGGTAATGCATGCTCGCATCGAGCGGCGAGATGTGTGGGGTTGGGACGGCGCCCGCCTCGTCGTTAGTGCCCCATGGCAAGATCGCGGCGAGCCTGTCGACGCCCGCATGACAGAGCCAGCTCTTCGCGCTGGACACGAACCGCCCGCGGATCTCGGCGCCGCGACGACGCGCGAGCTCTCCGCCGACCCACGTGGGATCGCCATGGATCTCGCCCGGAAGCGGCGCATAGAGACATGACGGCAGCAGCGGACGCGCCTCCTTCTCGCGCGCGGTCACCAGCTGCGGAATGGGGAGGATCTCGGGCGTGATGCCCGCGTCGCGGTTCGCATGCAGCGGCGCGCTTGCAACCACGGTGTGCGTTGTCCCGAGGTCGATCCCGACGATGAACGTCGCCTCGCGCTTCGCCTCGGTAGACACGTGTCTACTCCCTCTCGCGTACGCTGAGCTCCAGCTTCCAGCGCTCTTCCTCGCCGCCCGCTCCCTTGGCCTTCTTCGCCTTGTCGGTGGGGATGGCCTCGAGCAGCAGGGTGCCGACCTCGGTGATGGTCGCGCGGATGCTCACGGGCACGACGTCGCCCGGCGTACGGCCCTCGGCGGGCAGCGTGATCGCGATGGGCGAGAGCTCCGTGAGGTCCTCCGGCTTCCAGCGCTCGAGCGAGGTGCCGGCGACGTCCGCCTTGCGCGACTGCGAGCCGAAGAAGCGGAAGCGAACCTGTTCGCCCACGACCACACCGAGCAGGTGCGCCGTGATGTCCGCGTGCGTCCCCTCTTCCATGCCCAGCGGCGCGACGCAGAGCGCGGTGACGGGCGGCGGCACACCAGGGATGGCCGGGGCCGCGCCCTCGATGCCCACGTAGTAGGCGCGCGCGGTGCCTCCCCGGATGCGCATGCCCTTGCCGCGACGCGCGAGGCCGTAGGCAGCCGCGCCCTTCGCGACGGCGAGATCGAGATCGACACCGTCGAGCACCTTCGGCGCGGGGGCCTTCGCTGCCGTTGCCCACGAGGTGGCGCATGCAGTGAGGCGCTCGCGGAGCGCGTCGCTCTTCATCACGCCCCCGTTGAACAGGATGCGTGTAGGTTGCATCTGTTCGCCGGTCTTGGGTCCGAGCAGCGCGGCCAGGTGCCGGGTGACGCCCGGGTCCTGCGCGTACGGCAGGCCCATCTCCACGAGCCCCGTGCGCGGACGCACGGCAGGACGCGCGGACGCATCCACCATGGGGAAGAAGCCGTCCACGATCGACGATGCCACCTCTGCGCGGGTGAGCTCCGTGCGCAACGTGCCACCGACCATCTTCGAGCCCTTGCCCGCGATGGCGATCTGCGACGTGTCCTTCTTGCCGTCGGACAGCAGCACTTCCTTGGCGACGCGCGCCGCATGCTGCAGCGCCGTCCGCTGCCAGCGATCGAGCTCGAGCGGCTTTCCCGCGGCCTCTGCTGCCGCTACGAGCTTCTGCTCGGCGATGTGCGCGAGCAAGAGGTCCATGTTGTCGCCGCCGAGCAGGATGTGATCGCCCACGGCCACGCGCTCGAGCGAGAGCTCACCGTTCGCTTCCTTCGCGACGATGACCGAGAAGTCCGTGGTGCCACCGCCCACGTCCACGACCAGGATCACCTCGCCTGGCTTGATGTCCTTGCGCCATCCATCGCCCTTCGCAGACAGCCACGCGTAGAGCGCGGCCTGCGGCTCCTCGAGCAACGTGAGATCCTCGAACCCTGCAGCGAACGCGGCCTCGGTCGTGAGCTCGCGCGCGGCCGCGTCGAACGACGCAGGCACGGTCAGCACGATGCTCTGCTTGCCGAGCGCGAGGTCGGTCTTGCCCTTCGCGACCTCCTGATCCCATGCCTCTTCCAGGTGCTGGAGAAAGCGGAAGCTGGTCTCCACGGGGCTAACCTTGCCGACGTCGTCCGGCGCGCCGTGCGGAAGGATGTTCCCACGGCGATCGATGGTCGGGTGGCAGAGCCAGCTCTTCGCGCTCATGACGACGCGCGCGGGCGCATCCACGCCACGCGAACGTGCGTGCTCGCCCACGGCATACGTGCGCTTCTTGTCCCACGGGAGCACGAGCGCGCCCTCGCTCTCGTGAGCCAGGTAGAGGAACGACGGGAGCAGCGGCCGTGACTCCACGGTGCCTGCGGCGACGAGCTGCGGGATCTTCAGCACCTCGACGGGGAGCGGCTTCTCGCCTTCGAGAGGGAGCTTCGCATACGCGAGCGCGGTGTGCGTGGTGCCGAGATCGATCCCGACGGCGTACGTGGGTGCGTGCTTTGCGCTCATAGCTCCACCTCCGCCTGCGCGAGGATCGCGGCGTCGTGGCCAGCGACGGCCGTGGGCAAGGTGATCTTCTTCGCGCGCCAGCCCTTGTGACGAAGGCTGCCACTGAACGGTCCCTTGCCCTGCACGTTGCCGGTGAGCTTCACGGACTTCGCGTCGAAGCCCTCTTGCAGCGTGAGCTTCACGCCCTCATCTTCTTCTCGAATCGCGACGAGCTCCACGTGCTCACGAAGCGCCTTGCGACACCCATCGTGCACGACACGAGCAGCCGCACCGATGTCCGCGTCCGCCGCTCCCGCGATGTCCTCCTCGAGGAAATCCACGAGCCGCCCCTCCCGCTGAAGCAACGACAACAGCTGCAACGCCGAAGAAAAATCAGGCTCCTTCACCTCGGCCTTCTCTTCGACCTTCGCCTCGAGCTTCTTCGGCTCCTCGATCGGAGCAAGCTCTCGCCCCTTGCCGAGCGCGGACACCTTCGCCGCGAACGTGCCGTCGAACAGCACCTTGAAATAGACGAGCCAGGCCAAGAACAGTCGCGCGACGAAAGGGACGGGTTCCACGCCGCAGAACCTAGTCGGACTCCGCCCACACCTCAACAAACACCGAAAAAAATAGCCGTTCGCCGGGTCACCAACGTGGCCTAGCCTGCCCTGTTGTGGAAGACCCCTGGTTCGTCTACGTGCTGCGCTGCGGGGACGGGACGCTCTACACGGGCATCGCGAAGGACGTCCCTGCGCGGGTCCGCGCGCACGAGGCCGGAAAAGGTGCAAAGTACACGCGCGGCCGCGGACCCCTTGTTTTGTGCGCCAAGAAGCGCTGTGAAACAATGGGCGAGGCGCTCCGCCTGGAGCTCTCCGTGAAGGCTCTGTCACGTTCGGAGAAGGTCTTGCGGGCCAGCAGCTCGCCGCGCCTCGCCGCGTTCGCTCGAGCGCTCAAGCGCAAGCGAGCGTGATAGGGTCGCGGGCGTACCAGACCCGAACGGGAGAACATTCCATGCGTAGAAGTCTCAAGTTGCTGATCGGTGGAGTCGCCACGCTCCTCGCGCCCGCGGCCCTCGCGGCAGGCGCGGCGCCGTCGGGTCTCCCGGGCGCACCTCCGCCCATGGGAGCCTCCGCATTACCCGGTACGAGCCCCGCTGCTCCCTCCGCGTCCGCGCCGCACAATCAACGGGACGGCGGTCCCGCAGAGACCAAGGATCAGAAGGCGTTTCGTTTGCGCTACGTCGCCGACACCGTCGAGAAGGAGAACGCGATCCTCAAGGGGCTCGTTCGCACACCCGACGTGCACAGGGCAGTGACGAACCACTGGCATCGCGCGTACCGGACGCTGCGCGTGCGAGAGCTCGCAGAGGACGCCGCGGATTCGGCGACGGTCGCGCGGGCAGACGCGCACCTCAAGAAGGTCGACGCGCACTTTCTCGGCTACCTCGCCGAGCTCGCTCCGTCGCTGCCGCCGATCGTCGCGGCTCCGTCGATCACGGCGCCGGCCCCG
Source organism: Myxococcales bacterium (assembly GCA_025355005.1). GTDB lineage: Bacteria > Myxococcota_A > Polyangia > Polyangiales > Polyangiaceae > JANXLV01. Next base: position 84,983 of record JANXLV010000025.1, read on the forward strand.
GGGGCGCAGATCACGATCGGCTCCGCGCTTGCCATCACGGTGGCGCCGAGCGCGGGCTCCACGCCGAACGAGTACTACTGCGTGGCGAGCGAAGGCGGCGCGCACGCCCTCGTCAACTACGACACCGTGGGCAAGCACTACGGTCTGGACGGGAACTGCACGTTCGCCGCGAACGATCCGCGCTGGGCGAAGTTCCATCCGGGCAAGGGCGGCATCTGGGCGGCGACGGTGGTCAAGGCCAAGACCGCGAAGGGTGTAGAATACAGACAATGGTCGCACCAGAAGTACATTCCGGTGCAGTTCGTGGGAGCTGGCGGCGCACCTGCGCCCGCAACGTCGGGAGGTGCGCAGTGAAGACCAAGACCATGTCCGCAGTGCTCGTGCTCGGAGTCTCATCGTTGTTCGCGCTCGCGCTTGCCGGCTGCCCCAAGAAGGGCGGCGACGCGACCCCCGAAGGCGGCGTTGCAGTCGCGTCTGCGACCGCGAGCACGGACACTGCCGCGGCTTCGGCAGCTGCAACGTCGGACACGCCGCCCGCGGCCGTGGCCATGGCTCCCGCGGCGAACATCCCTGGCGTGGTGACGGATCCGAACGGGCGCGCAAGCACCGAGGGTGACGACAACGCGGCAAAGGCCGAGATCAGCAAGGCGACCTACAAGAAAGAGATCGACCGCCTCGAGAAGGAAGATCTCGCTCAGGACAAGAAGTAGCTATCTCTTGTTCGCGCGGCGGCCGGGCTGGGCGGCGGCGATGAACGTGAGCGTGGGGTTCTTCTCCATCGTGCGGTGCATGACCCACTCGCTGTCGAACAGCAGGATGGGGCGCCGCTCGATGTCGTAGCTGACCAGGATGCTGCCGCGCCGCTCGATCTCCTTGGGCTCGAACGGCGTGCCCTCGACCCAGCGCGCGTGGTTGTACGAGAGGCGGTCGAAGATGGCCGCCACGCCGTACTCCGCCTTCAAGCGGTACTGCACGACGTCGAACTGGAGCGGGCCGACCGTCCCGAGGATCGGCTCCGCGTCGTTCTCGTCGCGCTCGTACATGAGGAGCACGGCGCCTTCATCGGAGAGCTCTTCGAGGCCTTTTTTGAGCTGTTTGCGCTTCATCGGATCGGCCGAGCGCACGCGTACGAAGTACTCCGGTGAGAAGCGCGGGATGCCCTCGAACTCCACGTCGGGTCCGGTGGTGAGCGCGTCACCGATGCGCAGCACGCCCGGATCCCACACGCCGACGATGTCGCCCGCGTACGCCTCGTCCACGGTCACGCGCTCCTGCGCGAGGAAGTTGAGCGACCGTGAGAGCGTCAGCTTCTTCTTGGTGCGCACATGGCGAACGTCCATGCCGCGGGTGAACTTCCCGGAGCAGATACGCACGAACGCGATGCGGTCGCGGTGCTGCGGATCCATGTTCGCCTGGATCTTGAAGACGAAGCCGGTGAAGTAGTCAGCGTCCGCCTGGATCTCGAGATCCTTCGCGTGACGCGTGCGCGGCGCCGGACAGAGGCCGATGAACTTCTCGAGGAACGGCTCCACGCCGAAGTTGTTCATCGCGCTGCCGAAGAACACGGGCGTGACCTTGCCGGCCAGGAACGCGGCCTCGTCGTACGCGTTGCCGGCGGCGTCCAGGAGCTCGAGCTCCTCCGTCAGCTCCAGGTGCTGCGCGTCGCCGATCTCTTCCTTCAACATGGGGTCACTGATGCTGGAGAGCTCCATCACCGCCTTGTGACCGATGTTTTCGCCCACCGCGAAGCGGAGGAACGCGTTGGTCTTGCGGTCGATGACGCCCCGAAAGCGCGGACCGGTGCCCACGGGCCAGGTCATGGGCGTGCACGGAATGCCGAGCACGCTCTCGATCTCGTGGAGGAGATCCAGCGGCGCTTTTCCGGGGCGATCGAGCTTGTTGATGAACGTGACGATGGGGATGCCGCGCATGCGACACACCTCGAACAGCTTGATGGTCTGCGGCTCCACGCCCTTCACGCAGTCGATGAGCATGACCGCGCAGTCCGCCGCCGCGAGCGTGCGGTAGGTGTCCTCGCTGAAGTCGTTGTGGCCAGGCGTGTCGAGCAGGTTGAAGTGGCAGCCGCCGTAGTCGAACTGCAACACGCTGGTGGAGATCGAGATACCGCGCTCCTTCTCCAGCGCCATCCAGTCGCTGGTCGCGTGACGCGCCGCACGACGGGACTTCACGGAGCCGGCGAGATGGATCGCGCCTCCATAGAGGAGGAGCTTCTCGGTGAGGGTGGTCTTGCCCGCGTCCGGATGCGAGATGATCGCGAAGGTTCGGCGCTTGCCGATGTGCGACCGGAGGAGGGCCAGGTCTTCTTGCAGCATGGGAAAGCCCCCTCTTAGCCCGTTTTTCCCGTGGCTGCGCCGGTGGTTTTCACCGCCTCCAGCTGCGCGAGCTTGGCCGCGATGCTTGCCACCAGCCCGTCGATCCGGAACGGCTTCTCCACGCACGCGTTGCCATTCGCCGTCATCGCGTCCAGGAAGGCGACCGCGGGCGACGTGAATGCGCCGCCGGTCATGAACACGAACCGCGGACAGAGCTCGGGGCGCGTTCGCTCGACGTGCTGGTAGAGGTCCATCCCGGTCACGTCCGGCATCATGAGGTCACACAGAACGAGATCGAACGGCGGCGTGGCGTCGAGCTTGATGCGCCCTTCCGCGCCGCTGCTCGCGACGGTGACGTCGTAGTCGGCGAGGAAGCTCTGGATCAGGCGACCGAGCTGCACCTCGTCGTCCACGACGAGGACGCGGTACCGCCGCGCCGGGCCGCTGCCACCCTTCTCAGCGCGGCCGCCACCACCATCCGCGGATGCAGGAGTCCGAAGCGGCGCCGCCCCTTCTTTCGGTGGTGCGCTTGCCGCCATCGGAAGATGCACGACCATGCGCGTGCCTTTCCCGACCGCGCTCTCGGCGGCGATCCGGCCCCCTTGCTCCGTGATGAGCGCGTGCGAGATGGAGAGGCCAAGACCAGTGCCGCGGCCGTCCGCCTTGGTGGTGAAGAACGGCTCGAAGATGCTGCCGATGTGCTCCGGTGGAATGCCGGCACCGGTGTCGGCGATGGTGACGACCACATCCGGCGGTCGATCCTCCGTCGTGACCGTGATCGTGTTGTGCTCGGGATCGCCGGGGGGGATCGCCTCGGCAGCGTTCATGAGCAGGTTCAAGAACACCTGCCCGATGCGCGCCTCGTTGCACTTCGCGCGGGAGCGTGAGAGCAGGTCCATCTTCACCCTGGCGCGCGACGCGATGCTGCTCTCGGCGATGCGGACGCATGACTCGAGCACGGTCGCGACCTCCGTTGCTCCGGACTCGCCGCTGCCTGGGCGCGACAGCACCTTCAGGTCTGCGACGATGTTCTGGACGCGCGCTGCGCCGTCCAGCACGTTGCGGATGCTCGCCACCACGTTCGATGCATCCTCGCCGTTCGTCACCTGGGAAAGGGCGCGCTCGGCGCTACCGACCAGGAATGCGAGCGGGTTGTTGACCTCGTGTCCCACGTTCGCGGCCAGCCGACCGAGCGCCGCCATCCGGTTCGACGCGATGAGCTTCGCCTCGAGAGACCGCTGCTCGCTGACGTCGCGCGCGTAGGTGAGCAACGCTGGCTTGCCCTGGAAGATGGTCGGGAACGTATGAACGAGCGCCGTGACCACGGACCCATCCGGACGCGGGAAACGCAGCTCCCGGGCGGGCCCAGGCGACCCCTTGTCGGCTTCCTCCAGACGGTCCGCCGCGCCGACGAGGGTTGCCCAGCGCGCGTTCATGAAGAGTATCGTGCCTTCGCGGTGGATCAGCACACCATCGTTCACGCGCTCCAAGAGCTTCCGGAGTGCGTCCTCGTGCGCCCACTGGTTTGTGATGTCCGTGACCGACGACACGACGGTGGTGGGGAGTCCCGACTCGCCTGCGAAGATGGGCTCCACGTTGACGGAGAGCGCGACCGCGCCCCCATCAGGACGCACCATCCTCATCTGGAAGTCGCGCACGGGGTGACCGGTTCGCAGACACAGGAGCGACGGCACCAGGTTCTTGTCGAGCACCGTGCCGTCCATGTGCGTCAGGACCCAGTCGGGCGCGCGCCAGCGACGGCTGACCATGTCATCCTGTGACAGACCGAGCATGCGGCGGGCGGCGGCGTTGGTGCGCAGCACCTCTCCGGTGCGCGTCTGCACGAGGATGCCTTCTCGGAGCGAGTCCACCATGGACGTGATCTCGGCGTGCGAGTGCTCGAGGTCGTGCAGAGCGTCGGATGCGTGTCTGCGCGTGCGCACGGAACCGGCGATTGCGCGCAGGCGCAGGTCGTTCATCGGCGCGTCCCGAACGAAGAACGCGACGGCACGCCCATCCAGGAGGTGCGCGGCGGCCTGGAGCTCCGACGGGTCTCCGTGGAGCAGCCGGAACTGCGCGTTGTCGCCCACGACCTGGAGGCGCGCGCAAGCGAGCTCGGCCTTCTCCAGGCCCTCCTGCATGTCGATGAATATGAGGCTCGCGCCGCTGGCCGCGGTGACCAGATCGTTCGCCTCTGCTGCGACGAAGCTTAGCTCGTACCCCTCGGCAACGAGCTGCGCGCCCAGCTCGCCGATTGTACGTCCCTCGCCGGCAACGATGAGCGCACGCATGGTCGAGCTTCACTATACCTCGTGTATAGTGCGGGGCCCATGAAACCTATCTCGGTTGTTCTTCATGCTGTCGCGTTCGGTCTTGGCGCGTTTGGCGTCGGGATTGGCGCGACCAGCGTCGTTGCCTGCGGTGGCGACGAGCCCACGGTCAAGAGCCCGCCGCCCGTGATGAGCGCGACGCCTCCGCCGGTGGTGTCTGCAGCGCCGTCCGCGACCGCCGTCGTGCCGCAAGGTCCACAGGCGCCAGTGGCCGCGAAGAAGCCCGTCACGCACGCGTACTTCGGCGTCACCGTGAAGGACGACTACGAGTGGCTCGAGGACTCGAAGGACCCCGCGGTCAAGCAGTGGAGCCAGGACGAGAACGCGTTCACGCGCACCGTGCTCGACGCCTGGCCGGAGCGCGCTCAGGCACGTGCACGCGCATCGGAGCTGCTCACGCAGCGCAGCTCCAGCTTCAACGACCTCATCAACGCCGGCGGAACGTGGTTCGCGATGAAGAACGCGCCACCGAAGCAGCAGCCGCTGCTCGTGACGCTTGGCTCCCTCGACGACGCGAAGACGGAGAAGGTCGTCCTCGATCCGAACGCGCTCGACGCCACGGGCGGCACCACGATCGATTGGTTCTCTGCCTCCCGTGACGGCAAGCTCGTCGCGATCTCGCTCTCCACGGGCGGCTCGGAGCGCGGTGACCTGTTCGTGTACGAAGCGGCGACCGGCAAGGTGCGGGACGACAAGGTCACCCACGTGCAGAACGGAACCGCGGGCGGCAGCGCCAGCTGGAACAAGGACGGCACCGGTTTCTACTACACGCGTTACCCGCGTGAGAGCGAACGACCCAAGGCCGACATCGAGTTCTACCAGCAGGTCTACTTCCACAAGCTCGGCACCACGGAGGACAAGGACACCTACGTGCTTGGCAAGGAGCTCCCGCGCATCGCCGAGATCGCAATGCAGACCAGCCCCGATGGCGGGGCCGTGCTCATTGCCGTGGCGAACGGCGACGGCGGCGAGGCAGAGCACTTCGTGATCGGCGCCGACGGAAAGCCCGCGCAGCTCTCGAAGTTCGAGAACAAGTGGACGGACGCGTTCTTCGGCGCGGACAACGCGCTCTACGTCCTGTCGCGCGCGAACGCACCACGCGGCCAGATCCTCCGCATCGCGCGGCCTTACAAGAAGCCCAAGGTCGTCGTGAAGGAGGGCGACGGCACCATTGAGCAGTTCACCGCGACCGCGCACACGCTCTACGTGGGCGAGCTCCTCGGCGGACCTTCGCGTCTGCGCGCCTATGCGCTCGGCGATCTCGCGACGACCGCGGCGCCGCAGGAGATCGCGCTGCCGAAGGTGTCCTCCGTGTCCGAGGTCGTGCGCACCAACGCGGGCGACGACCTGGTCTACCGCGCGCAGAGCTACACCGAGCCGCCCGCGTACTACCGCTGGGACGCGAAGAAGAAGATGGCGGTGAAGACCGCGCTCCTCCAGACCACACCGGCGAAGATGGATGACGTCGACGTGTCGCGCGAACAGTGCACGTCCAAGGACGGCACGAAGATCCCGATCAACATCCTGAAGAAGAAGACGCTGCAAGCCGATGGCCGGAACCCGACCATGCTGACGGGCTACGGCGGCTACTCCGTGAGCCGCAAGCCCCGATTCAGGGCGATTTCCAGGCTATTTCTCGACGCGGGCGGGATCGTCGCGGAGGCGAACATTCGCGGCGGCGGTGAGTTCGGTGAGGAGTGGCACACGTCGGGCAATCTGACGAAGAAGCAAAACGTCTTTGACGACTTCTACGCGTGCGAGACGTACCTGGTGGCGAGCAAGTGGACGAGCCCCGACAAGCTCGCGATCATGGGCGGCTCCAACGGCGGGCTCCTCATGGGTGCGACGCTCACGCAGCACCCGGAGGCGGCCCGAGCCGTCGTGTCGCTCGTGGGTATCTACGACATGCTCCGCGTCGAGCTCTCGCCCAACGGCGCGTTCAACGTGACGGAGTTCGGCACAGTGACGAAGGAGCCCGAGTTCAAGGCGCTCTTCGCGTACTCCCCATTCCACAACACGAAGGACGTCGCGACATACCCGTCCGTGCTGATGCTCACGGGCGCGAACGACCCGCGCGTGGATCCGTATCACTCGCGCAAGTTCGCGGCGCGCCTGCAGGAGGCCGCGACCACGAGCGGCAACAAGCGCCCGGTGCTACTCCGCACGAGCGACGCGACGGGGCACGGCATCGGAACGCCGCTCGCCGCAGAGATCGAGGAAGACGCGGACATCTACGGCTTCCTCCTCCACGAGCTAGGAACACATCTTTAGAGAAGGCCGTGGGATGGTGGCGGATGACGATGCGTGGCGTGGGTGCCGCATCTCGCCCTTGTGCGGGTGGGGTGGTCTCGCCACAGCTGGCCTGATTTCCGTTGTCGGCGTAGGTTGGCTCGGGCATTGCGTACTTGTCGGAGCCAAGGTCCACGCCCCATGAGATCGTCGCGGTCGAAGTCCAGGTTTGTTGCCAGCGCGCTGTTCATGCTTTGCACGATGCAGAGCCTGCCAAGCGCGCACGCCGCAGACACCTCGACCTCGACCCCGACCCCGACCCCGACCCCGACCTCGACCCCGACCTCGACCCCGACCCCGACCCCGACCTCGACCTCGACCTCGACCTCGGCCCCGACCCCTGATCCGGCCCTTGGCACTTACTGGAGCACGCGGCGCATCGTCGGCTTCATGCTCGTCGGCGTTGGCGCGGTGGGCCTTGGCGTGGGAACCGGCATCGTCGTGCAGGCCAAGGGCCGATACGACACCGCCAGCAACGAGGCAGGTGAGATACGCAACACCGACTCCATGCATGCAGTCCGCGACGGCAACCTCGCCACGGGCATGCTGATCGCGGGTGGCGTGCTCGCGACCGGCGGTCTCGTGCTCTGGCTCACTGCTCCCAGCGCGGCGCCGCAGGTCGGCACGAACGGAAGCAGCGTCTTTGTGCGAGGCAACTTCTGATGCGCACGATGTCGCGCGCACTCGCTGTACTCGCTGCTCTCGTGCTGGCGTTTGCGTGCTGCTTTACGAGCATCGGCTGCAACGAGGTGTTCGGCATCGTGGAGCTGCCTGCGACGGACGCCGGCACTCCGAGCCCCACCTCGTCATCCACCGCAGGCGGAGGAGATGCGTCGGTGGCTCCGCAGAAGGTGGGTCTCCTCGGACTCACCACGTCGATCGGTCCGATCGCGCCGGGGTTCGATCAGGACACGTACCTGTTCACCGCCACGCCCAGCGTCGGTGTGCTCGGCACCACCAGCTTCACGGTGACGCCCACCACCAGCGTTGGCACCAACGTCGTCATCGCTGGCTCTCCCGTGGGGTCTGGATTCCCGTCCAACGTCTTCACCAGAGCGTCGGTCGCGCCGAACGTCATCGACATCGCCGTCACTCCGCCCAAGGAGTCAGTGCGTCACTACACGTTGCTCGTGCCGGCCATGCAGGGCGCCTATGTGAAGGCCTCCAACACCACGCAGGACGCCTCGTTCGGCCGCTCTGTCGCGATCTCCAAGGATGGCTCCACGCTCGCCATCGGCGCGCAGGGCGAGTCCAGCTTCTCGCAGGGCATCAACGGGAACCAGAGCGACACTTCCGCGAAGAGCGCGGGCGCGGTCTACATCTTCGTGCACAGCTCGCTCGACTGGAAACAGCAGGCGTACATCAAGGCCTCCAACACGCGCACGAGCGCCCAGTTCGGTAGCTCCGTTGCCCTCTCCGACAACGGCAACACGCTCATCGTCGGCGCCATTGGCGAGGCGAGCGCCACCAAGGGCATCGGCGGCAACCAGAGCGACAACTCCGCGCAGCAATCTGGCGCGGCGTACGTCTTTGCACGCAGTGGGACGACCTGGTCGCAGGACACATACGTGAAGGCGTCCAACACACGCGCGAACGCTCAGTTCGGGGGATCGGTCACCGTGTCCGGCGATGGAGCGACATTCGCCGTTGGCTCGTATGGTGAGTCCAGCGGCGCCGCGGGCATCAACGGAAACCAGAACGATACTTCGCAGTCGTACTCGGGCGCGGTCTACGTCTTCCAGCGCAGCGGCGGCAGCTGGGTGCAGCAGGCGTACGTCAAGGCATCCAACCCCCGCGCCAACGCCAGCTTCGGCTACTCGATAGCCATCTCCGGCGACGCCACGACGCTTGCTGTGGGCGCCTACGGCGATGCGAGCGCGGCCAACGGCATCAACGGAAACCAGAGCGACACCAGCGCGCCGAGCTCCGGCGCAACGTACGTCTACACGCGCAACGGCGGCTCATGGGGCCAGCAGGCGTACGTGAAGGCATCCAACACCCGTACCAACGCGCTCTTCGGCTGCACCATCGCGCTCTCGACTAATGGCAATACGATGGCCGTCGGCGCGTATGGTGAGTCCAGTAGCTCCAAGGGAGTGAATGGCAACCAGGGCGACACGTCGCAGACCTATTCAGGCGCGGCATACGTGTTCGAGCGGGCCGGCATTGCGTGGACGCAAGAGGCCTATGTGAAGGCCAGCAACACGCGCAGCAGCGCCTACTTTGGTTCGTCCGTGGGTCTGTCCGGAGACGGCGCGATCCTCGCGGTGGGCTCGTTCGGCGAATCGGGCGCCTCGCTCGGCGTCGGCGGCGACCAGAGTGACGGCTCACACCCCTCGTCCGGCGCCGCGTATGTCTTCGACAAGAAGAACGGCGGGTGGTCCCAGCAGACCTACGCGAAGGCCTCCAACTCGCAGCTCCAGGGTGAGTTCGGCTACAACCTCGCGATGTCGGCCGACGGGACCCAGCTCGCGGTGGGCGCATACGGTGAGCCGAGCAAAGCCACCGGCATCAACGGCGACCAGGTCGACTTCTCCATGCCGAACGCAGGCGCCGTCTACCTGTTTCCGTGACCGGTGCTAGCCTTGCGCTGCAGATGAGCGTTCTTGTGGAACAGCACCGCGGCGAAAAAGGAACCGCCCTCATCGGGACCGTGATCAAGGAGCGCTACAAGGTGCTCCGGCTGCTCGGCGAAGGTGGCATGGGCGGCGTGTACGAGGCCGAGCACGTCGAGGTCGGCAAGCACGTCGCCGTGAAGTTCGTGAGCGCCGTACACGCGCAGAGCACGCAGATCGCCGCGCGGCTGAAGCGCGAGGCTCGGAGCACGGGCGCGCTCGAGAGCGATCACATCGTTCAGGTCTTCGACGCAGGCGAGGATCAGGTTCACGGCCTGTTCCTGGTCATGGAACTGCTGCGCGGGAAGGACCTCGCGGTCCTCCTCGAGGGCGGCAAGCGCGTGAGCGTGCTCGACGCATCGCTCATCGCGTTCCAGGCTGCGCTTGGGCTGGAGCGCGCGCACGACGCCGGGATCATCCATCGTGATCTGAAGCCCGCGAACGTCTTCGTGTGCGAGAAGCAGGACGGTCGCGCCATCGTCAAGCTCGTGGACTTCGGCATCGCGAAGCTGGTGCGCGACGCGAACGAAGAGGGTCTGGACCCAGGCATCACGCGCGCGGGCGCGGTGCTCGGCACGCCTCAGTACATGTCACCCGAGCAGGCGCAGGGCCTGGATACGCTCGATCTGCGCACGGATGTCTACTCGCTCGGCGCGGTGCTCTTCGAGCTCATCACGGGCGAGCCGCCCCATCCGAACATGCCCACGTACGAGCAGACGATCCTCCGCATCGTCATCACCGACGCGCCGCGCCTGTCGGAGAAGATGCCGGAGGTGTCGCGGGACCTCGACGATCTTGTGGCGAGCATGCTCGCACGCGATCCGAACGGACGGCCTCCACACATGCGGGCGGTACGCGCCGCGCTCACGCGCATGTTCCCCGATCTCGAGCAGCGCAATCTCCCGTTCGCGCAGCTCGCCACGGCTCCGAACGATCCGCGAACCTCGGCGACGATAGCCGCCGCGACGGTGATGTTACCGCCGTCCGCCCCGCCGCCGGGCCCTGGGATGAGGCCGGTCGCGCAGAGCTATTCCGGTACGCCAGGTGCGCCCGCCGCGCAGGCCGTGACCGCTGGGCCGGGAAACTCGTGGCCGCCGCAGCCGGTCCATCAAAGGACGAGCGCGGGCGTCTCGTTCGAATCGCGCGCCGAGCCAAGCAAGGGGGCACCCTTCGCGATCATCGGCGCCATCCTTGTCGTGCTGCTCGCGATCGGAGGCGGCGGTGCGTGGCTCGCCCGCGCAAAGCTGGTGAGCGTCCTCGCAGCACCGGGCGCCACCGCCGCAACGAGCACCATGACCACCGCTGATCGCGTCCCAGGCGCGGTCGCTTCCGCTTCGCAGCCGAGCGCCAGCAGCGCCACGAGCGGGAGCGCGACGAGCACCGCCTCCTCCGCGCCGAGCGCCGTGCCCGCCGCATCCGCCGCATCCTCTGCCGTCACCACCAACACGCAAGCGGTCGCCATCAAGCGACCGCCCAGCGGCACCGGAAAAACTCCACCGACGCCCGGGAGCTCCACGACGTCCGGCAAGCCACAAGATCGCCAGCTAGGCGGCACCGGCCTCACCGATCACTTCTAGACGCTCCGCCGCAACGAAGATCAGGAGCGAAGTCGCTCCTTACAACTGAACCCCAATCACCGGACCGACGTAGACCTCGACGTCGTTGACGACGCGGACCTGGCCTGTGCCGATGGGTAGCGGCGGCTTGCCATCCTTCAGGCGGAGCAAGTTGGACGTGTCGACCGTGGACTGCGCGATGTTGGTCGACTGCGGCGGATTCAGCTCCGTCAGCACCTGCACGCCCACGAGGAGCTTGGGGCCCGTGAGAGATCCGATCAGCACGCCGCCGTCCACGTTGATGCGCGGCACCGCATAGAACGCGGGGTCGGACTGCACGCTGGTCGTGCTCTGTCCGCTCTCCGTGATGCTCTGCTGGTAGAACGCACCCATCACTCCGAGCCCGCCTGCCACGCCGAACGTGGGTCGCAAGGGAGCCATGCGCGGTGAAAAGCGCACGCCGATCTCCGGCCCGCCGCCCAGCGTGTGGAAGTCGTAGTCATCCACGCGCGGCGCCGTGCCGGGATGCGCATCGTTCACGCTCGCCGTTTTCACGTTCACCGTGGACTGCCCATGCCGGTAGTTGACGAAGATGCCAAGCTCCAGCGACACCGGACCAAAGCTGTAGCCCCAGCGCCCGTCGACGCCGAAGCCGAGCGAGCCGGGCGAGGAGAGCTTCGCGTTCGACGCATACCCGACGCCGTTCGCGATGTCGTTCGACGGCTGCGTGAGCTCGAACTGCGCGGAGCCGCGGATGAACAGATAGCTCCCCTTGTAGTCGTGAGCGGCTGGCGGCGCCGAACCACCACCTTCGCGCGTCAGCGTGACGCTCTCCACGATCCGATCACCGGCACGGATCTCCATGGTCTTCGTGAAGGCGGTGTATCCAGGCCGGCGAACCTGGATGTCGTGACGACCCGCAGGCGCGCGGCCCTCGTACCCACCGCGCCCGATCACAGTGCCGTCGAGGACGATCTCGGCCTCGGGCATGCCACAGTTGATGCTGAGGAACGCGTCCGCCGAGGAGAGCGCAACGACGACCTCGTAGGTGCCGCCCGCCTGCATGTCCACGCGCTGCGGCGTTGCGCCCATGCCAGGCACCTTGGCAGAGAACACGTGCTGCCCCGGCGGCAGCTCGAGCTTCACGGGCGCCGGGCCCTTCTCTCCATCGTCCACGAGCACGATCGCGCCGGCCGTGACCGGCGACACACTGACGTTCGCGTGGCCAGTGGTCACGGCCTTGGTGAGCGGATCCGAGATGACGACCGAGTCGTGCCCGCGAAGCTCGATGGCCTTCTTGACCGGCTGGAGCCCGTCCTTCGTGATGAGCACCGTATGCGTGCCCACGCTCGCGCGAATCGGGCGTGGCAGAGGCAGCGTCCCCATTTCCACGTCGTCGACGGAGACACGCGCGCCCGGCTCCTGCGTCTTCACCTCGATCGTGCCGGTGAATGCCTCCAGCTCCGACATCGCGCGCTGCGCCGACAAGATCTCCTGCGGCTTCAGCTGCGTGGGGTAAGTCGTGATGAGCTCCGCGTACGCGTCGTATGCAGCGGCGTAGTCACGCAAGTCGCGATACGTCTGCGCCACGTTGGTCTGGATGCTCGGGCGCGGCGCGAGGCGCTTGGCCTCACGGAACGCCGCGAGCGCATCGCGATACGCACCCTGCTGCGAGAACTTGATGCCCGCCTCGAAGAACTTCTTCGCGTCCGCAAGATCCTGGCTCGTGGGCGCGTCTGCGAACGCCACGCGCGGAAGCGTGGTCGCCGACAAGGAGATCAGCGCGAAGACCCAGAGCGTCCTCGCGGCATGCGCGCGCCATGACATGGATTCAGCCAGCCCCGCCGCCGCACAAGCAGACGCGAGCGGCGAGAACGCGAAAAGCAAACCGACGCATGAGGGGACTCCGTGTCAACGCGAGCAACCTAGATCGCAATTGCCGATGCGTCGAGCAAGTGTCGTGCCGGCATCAGCTTTCGCCGGGGAATTGCAGGGCGATTCGTGATCCGTGGCGCCGCGACCTCAGCGCATGGCCCCTGCGTTGAGGCGTGCGTGCCTCGCAGGTTCTGTCGGGGTCACGGACAGGTCGAACCCTTGGTTCCGTCGGGCACCCGTGCGGCGCCGCCCTTCGCGAAGGACTGGAGGAAGCAGCGATACTCGGCCTTGGGTGGCTCCGTCTGGAACATCACCTCGTGCCCGTCCTCGATGCCATCGGCGGGATGCTGGATGACGAGCGCGGTGGTGCCCGGCCCCACGTTCGCGGTCGCGGGCAACGTCACCGGACGACGTCCACCGAACGCGAGGACCGACGACAGAGGCGTGAGCTCTGGGCGCGCCATGAGCTCCGCGTTCTGCGTATCGAGCTCCGCGCCTCCGAGGTCGAGCCCCAGCGCGAGCGTCATCGCATTCGCGATCGGCGGCAGGATGTAGTGATCGACGATGCCCTGCTCCATCAAGATCTGCCGCGGCGACTCGCCCGCGCGCGGCTCACGCACCAGGTTTCGCGCGACGACGATCGGATCCGCGGGCTCCACGGCCCACTGCAGCAGGGTGAGCGCGGGATCGCCGCGCGTGAGCTTCCGGTGGAGCGAGCCGTAGCCGAAGAGCGTCTCCATGATGGGCCGCACGGCAAGCGGCAAGAGCTTCCACATCACGTTCTCGATGTAGCTGCCGCCTTCACCAGAGAAGAGCGCGGCCTTCCATCCGGGCGTGAGGTCGAGCGCGAGCGGCGCGATCGTGGCGCCCATCGAGTGTCCGATGAGCACCGCCTTCGTCGCATCGAACTTCACCGGGCCTGCGTTGGCGCCGGGGCAATCGCTGGCATCGAACGAGAGCGCCGCCAGCCACGCGGAGAAGACCGAGAGCTCCAGCGCGGACTCGCGCACGTTGTCCCGAAGCGCGAGCCCGTTCGACACGTTGAACATGAGGAACTGCTCGTCGCCGTTCGTGACGTTGCGCAGGCCGCCGTGCGGGCCATCCACTTGCGCCCCAGCGAAGCCCACCGTCGCTAGCTCCATCGCCGGGCCGCTGCCCGCGGTCTTTGGCGGACCATCGTGTACGACCTGCACACCGCGATCGACCAGCGGCCGGTCCCCGCCGGCCCCCGTGCGCACCAGCGTGGCTATCGGATAGCCATTCGCGGGCATCGCCGCGCGCGGGACGGTGAGGACCACGCGCGCGGGCGCGAGCCGTTGCTGGATCGGGCTCCCATCCGGCGCAAGCGCGAGGTTTCCGCCCGTGCTCGCGTACGGCGGGGTGCCCAGCTGGTAGTCGGGCATCGCAATCTGTGCATTATACACACAATAGCCGTCGTACACGTCACCCTTGGTCGGCGGCGAGGTGGTCGTCGGCAGAGGGCGCTTCTGCACCGCACGCGCCGCGACGCGGAGCTCCTCTCCGGGATCGCCCGTCGTGTAGACAGCGAGCGCAGCGACGTTCGAGGTCTCCACGCCATGGGCCAGAAGCGCATTTAAAGCGGCCGTGTAGCTCGCCGCGACAGTGCTGCCCATGCCCTCGGGAACATCCCCGCGGGCAAGTGCGGCGACCGCTGCAGCTTGCCCCAGCGCTGCGCCATGCACGTCATGAACGTCGCGTGTCACGACCAGCGCGTAGGACTCGTGCGCGCGAAGCACCATGCCCCCTAGCGGCACTGCGGAGAGCAGGTGCGGTGCGCCATATGGCCCGCCGTCTGCGTCGAACGACACGTACACGGGAACGCGAACGCCCGCATCTGGTGCGCCGTCGGACACGGCGGTGAGGAACACGGTCGCGGATGTGCCCACGCTCTCCGTGAGGCCCGGGAGCGACGCTTCATCGAGGTCGTCCGTGAAGCTCACGAACGCGCCGCCGGTCACGCTGAAGCCGCGCGCCACGTGGCTCACCATGGTGACGAGCTGCGACACGGGAATGTCATTCGACGGATTCGGGAACGCGCCAAGGTCGACCGTCCCATCACTGCCGACACGATGATCGCTGGGGAACGGCGCTGCCCAGAAGTCCGCCGACGAGAAGTCCATCCGCGCCACGGTCTTCGGCGCGGAGTCTCCGCCACCGGAGCAAGACGGCGCTGCCGCCAGAAGCACAACACCGAGGATCGCGACCCTTCCCGACTTCACGAACCAATCGTAGCAGGCTAGGGTTCTACCCGTGGCAAACGACATCCTCACGTACGCTCTGGAAGGCAACATCGCGACCGTCGTCATGGACGACGGAAAGGCCAACGCGCTCTCGGAGGCAATGATCGACGGCCTCTCGGGCGCGATCGATCGCGCGGAGCGAGAGGCTTCGGCGCTCGTGATCTGCGGGCGCAAGGATCGCTTCTGCGCCGGCTTCGACCTGCGGGTGATGATGAGCAGCCCGGATGCGGCGAAGCAGCTCCTGCGTCAGGGCTCCGCGCTCCTCATGAAGCTCTACGGCGCGAAGGTGCCGCTGGTGATGGCGTGCACCGGTCACGCGCTCGCTGGAGGCGCGCTGGTGCTGCTCACGGGCGACGTGCGCGTTGGTGCACGCGGCGCGTTCAAGATTGGTCTGAACGAGGTGTCCATCGGCATGCCGGTGCCCGTCCTTGCGATGGAGCTCGCACGCGATCGACTGGACGTGCGCGAGCTCGGGCCTGCCACGCTCGAGTCCCGGATCTACACCCCGGACGACGCGGCGAAGGCCGGCTACCTGGACATCGTGGTCGCGGACGAAGAGGTGCTCGCGCGCGCAAAGGCGGAGGCCACGCGCCTCACGGGCCTGGCGAAGGGCGCCTACGCCGCCACCAAGGAGCGGCTGCGCAGGAAGACCATCGAGCACGTCAACGACACGCTGGAGTCCGACATGGCAAGCCTGCTCACGCCGGTGGCGAAGTAACATGCGCGTCACCGACAGCATGGGCCCCGCGTGGGAGCGAATGAAGGGCATGCTCATGCGCCCCTTCAGCCTGGGCACGTGGTTCACGTTCGGCTTCATCTTTGCGCTGCAGTCCTGCATCGAGGGCGGCGGCGGCAACAGCTTCAACATGCCGAACGGCGGTGGCAACAGCGGCAGCGGCGGTGGCTCGAAGCACTACAACGGCAACGACGACACCAACAACGCGATCTCCCATTTTTTCCGGGACGCGATGAGCTCGATGTCCGGCGCCTTCTCTCATCACGGCGACGCGGGCGTGCCCAGCACGGGCGAGAACCCGTTCGCGGACTTCGACACCAGCCTGATCGTCCCGATCGTCATCGGCGCGGTGGTGCTGCTCATTCCGATCATGCTCGTCCTCTACTGGCTTGGCGCGCGCGGTCAGATGATGGCGATCCGCAGCGTTGCTATCGGCCGCGCGGACATCGGCGAGTCATGGGCAGTGACCAAATCGGCTGGCGGCTCCTTGTTCAAGTTCCACCTGGTGGTCGCGGTGCTGTCACTCGTGGTGTTCGTGCCGCTCCTCGGCGGCGGCGGCCTGTGGGCGTACTCACTGTCGCAGGCGAACCCGGGCAACTTCGAGGTGCTCCTTCCCGTCCTGTTCATCGTTGTCGGCGTAATGCTGGTGCTCGCGATCCCTTTCATGATCCTGAACGGGCTGGCGCGGAATTTCGTGGCGCCGCTCATGTGGAAGGACGGCTCGACCTCACGTGAGGCGTGGAAGAAGTTCTGGGGCGTGGGCAAGAACTTCATCGGGCAGATCGTGCTCTTCTTCGTCCTGCGCATCGTGTTCTCGATGCTTGCCGGCGTGATCGGCATCGTCGCTGGCTTCATCACCTGCTGCCTTGGCTTCCTGCCGGTGCTGCACCAGACAATCATGGCGCCGTACTACGTCTTCGAGCGCGCGTGGACGCTGGAGATTCTGGCTTCCATGGGGCCCGAGTTCGACGTGCGCGGCGGCGGTGCGCAGCAGCCGCAAGGACCGACGGGCTTTGGTCCGCCACCAGGCTTTGGTGGTCCCGGCTACGTGCCAGGCGGGAATCCCTATGCGCCGCCGGGTGGTTACGGACCGGGCGGCTACGGCTCGCCTCCTGCTGGTGGCTTCGGCGGCGGCTTCGGCGGTGGCTTCGGCGGTGGTGGCGGCTACGGCGGACCACAAGGTGGTTAGAGGAGAAGTCTCCGCGCAAGTGATCGCTTTCGAGCTCATGCGCCACCTATGAAGTAATGCCACACCGCGCCGCGATCGGTCTCTCACTCTCGCTCTTGGTGTTCATTGCATGCGGTGGTGCCACCACCTCCGGCATCACCACCGAATCGGACGGCGACGGCGGCGCGGACGGCGCGACGGCCGAGTCCGATGGCGGCACCACGACGGAGGGCGGAGCCACGAGCGCAGCGGATGCGGCAGCCATCCAGCTCACGCTCATGAGCCTGCCGGTGGGCGATGGCAAGTACGGGGCGGCGCCGAAGAAGGGCTACATCTACTCCTGTCAGCAATCGTTCATGGGCGGCGGCGGCGCGTTCAAGGACGGTCCATGGATCAAGGGTGACGGCACGTTCGACTTCACCGCGAAGGTCGTCGTGCAAGGCATGAACGCCTGGCCGAATCACACGTTCGCCGCGGACGTCACGGGCGGAACGCGCGCCGTGACCGGCAACGGGCTGCCCGATCACATGACCGGCACCTATCCGATCGCGCAGGCCGACCCCGCGTATCAGTACGATCGCAACCCGAACAGCGTACAGGCTCAGTCGATCGCCTGGTCGCTCGCGGCAACGCCCACGGTGTCCGCGACCACCACGTGCCTTGGTGGTGGTCCCATCGGCATCTTGCTCACGGGCTCCGTTCTGTTCGACGCGCTCGACGCCGAGGGCCGCGATGCAGTGGCGCACGAGACCCAGGATCTCTGCCAGGCGCACCCGGAGAAGAGCGGCGAGTACCACTATCACAGCATCCCCACGTGCTTGCCCGACCCCGGCGCAGATCACTCCGCGCTGCTCGGGTACGCGAAGGACGGGTTCGGCATCTACGGCGTGCGCGGGGAGGGCGGCAAGACGCTCACGAACGACGATCTGGACGAGTGCCACGGACACACGCACGTCGTGTCGTGGGACGGCGCATCCGTCTCGATGTACCACTACCACGCGACGTACGAGTATCCGTACACGCTGGGTTGCTTCCGCGGCACGCCCATCAAGTGAGGCGGCCGCTGGAGAGCATCAGCCAAACGCGAGCGCGAGCAGCCTCTCGCGCGATGTGAGCCCCATGATCTTCCCGCTCTCCTTGCCGTCCTTGAAGACCGCGACGGTGGGCACACCGCGGATGCCGTAGCGACGCGCGACGTCGGGCGCTTCATCCACATCCACGGTGACCACCTTCAGCTTGCCCTGATGGTCCGCGGCGATCTTCTCGACGATGGGCGCCAGCGCTTTGCACGGGCCACACCATTTTCCGCCGAAGTCGACCAGCACAGGCACGTTCGACTCCAGCACCTCGCGCTGAAACGAGCCATCATCGGCCGTGACGACACACGTATCCCCGTGCTTCTCCATGGTCTCTCTCCTTCACTACGGACGCGCTTCGTGACGCATCATGCATGTCTTGAGGGACGCCTTTGCGCGGTGCGCAAGCACGTCCACGTAGCCGCGTGAGATGCCGAGCGCCTGCGCGACGTCCTCACCCGCGTGCTCTTCGAGGAGCCGCAGCATCACGACCGCGCGCTGGACGCCGCAGAGCTCCGCGATGCACGCATGCAGCTTCTCGTGTTCCTCGCCCCGTGTGAGCGCTTCATCCGCGCGCGGCTCGTTCGCCTCGAGGTGTGCGTCGTCCACCTCCACACGCAGACGCACGCGCTCGGGACGGCGGCGCCGGTTCCGGGCCGCGTTCTTCACCATCGCAGACAGCAAGAAGCGCCACTCCGCGGGAGGCGCGGTCAGCTCACCGCGCTGCTCCCGGCCGAGGAGCGTGATCAGTGCATCCTGCACGCATTCCACGGCGTCCTCGGGTGTCACTCCTTCGCCGCGCGCAACGCGCACCAGGGCGGCGCGGTGCTCGCGGCCCAGGTCGAGGAAGGCGCTCGCACGTTCGTCCCCGCTGTCGGTCGGTCTGTCTTCACAACCTGCCACACCTTCAAAGGTGCGCTCTTCGTCGTTTCTTACAAGCCTTCACCGAAAAAAGATCCGCCAGGGGGGCCCCGGCATTCGGCTACGCTCACCATGTGCGACGGCCGAACAACATCGCGTTCTCCCTCAGCTGATGTCCTCCCGGCTCCAGATGTCCGCGCTCTCGATCCGGTCCCGCGCCCTGCTCGCGCTGGGTATCCCTGCTGCGGCCGTGAGCAGCCTGGCGGCCTGCGCCGCTGCCGACCGCGACCGCGACGTGGTGATGGCTCCGCTCGTGCCGCCTGTGATCGACGCCGGGATCGATGCGAGCAGCGCGGACGCGGACACGGAGGCCGGCGGTGAGGGCGGCAGCCGGAAGACCACGCGTGCCCTGCGCGAGCCCGTGAGCCGGGCGCAGTGCAAGCGCAACGTCCGCTGCCGCCCACCCGATGACGAGGAGCAAGCAGTCCCCTACCCCGACCCGTTCGCGCACTGCGCGCCGGCGCTCGCAAAGGACAAACGTGACGCACCATTCTCTCCCAAGGAGACGAAGGGCGCGCGTGCGCACGAGCCCGACGTGTGCTGCTACGTCGAGTTCCACAGCTGTGAGAACAGAACCATCCAGATCATGGAAGGCCGCGCGCTTCGTGCGGACGGTGAGGTGCAGCGCCCCAGGACCAGTGAACGACGCGGCAACACGAGCCGCGTGGCCGGCAAGTGGATGGGCAAGTGGATGCGCAAGTGGATGCGCGCAGCAGAGAACGAGCACGCGTCGATCGCGACCTTCGCGCGGCTCACGCTGGAGCTCCTCGCGCTAGGTGCACCCATGGAGCTGGTGCTCGGGTGTCAGCAAGCAGGCGCGGAGGAAGTGACGCATGCGCAGGAGGCCTACGCGCTTCTTTCATCCTTTGCGGGTGAGGAGCTTCATGCCTTGCCGTTCGCGGAGGCTTGCGCGCCGATCGTGCCAGACGTGCTCAGGCTTGCGCGCGAGACACTGCTTGATGGGTGCGTCGGTGAGACCGCGGCGGCGCTCGTGGCCATGCGCGACGCAGAGCTCGAACGCGATCCGGCGGTCAAGGCTGTCCTTCACCGCGTCGCGCGCGACGAGTCGAGCCACGCGGAGCTCGCGTTCAAGCTCCTGGCGTGGACCATCCAGGTAGGCGGTGCGACGGTACACGACGCGCTCCGGCAAGATCTCGCGGCGCTCACGCGCGACGCAGCGATGGACAACGACCCGCGCTCGCTCGCGTTGCACACCGTCACGGCTCCGGTGGTGTCGTGCTTGCTGACTCACGAGGGTTCTTGAGAGGAAGGCATCCACGTGGCAGCGCATCTCGATAGAGCTCGCGATGATGCCTACGCCGCACGCCGCAGCCTTCGATCGAAACGGCGCTCAGCGACTGAAGAAACAAGAAGGGCCCCGAGACTTTCGTCGCGGAGCCCTTCGCTGAAGGCGTGAACCTCTCACGCGGTCACGCTGTCACGTTCACCAGCGGTAGTGGGCGAACGCCTTGTTCGCGTCTGCCATCTTGTGCGTGTCGTCCTTCTTCTTCACCGCGTTGCCACGGCCCTGGCCGGCGTCGATGAACTCGGCTGCGAGGCGCTCACGCATCGTCTTCTCGCCGCGGTCACGCGCGTAGGCCACGATCCAGCGCATCGCCAGCGCCACGCGGCGCTCGGGGCGAACTTCGACGGGGACCTGGTAGGTCGCGCCGCCGACGCGTCGGCTCTTCACTTCGAGCTTCGGCTTGACGTTGTCGAGCGCCTTGCGGAAGACCTCGAGGGGCTCCTCTTCCTTGAAGCGCTCCTTCACGATGTCCAGCGCACCGTAGAGGATGCCCTCTGCGACGGCCTTCTTGCCGCCGTACATGAGGGTGTTGACGAACTTCGAGATCAACTTGTCGTTGAACTTCGGGTCCGGGATGATGCGGCGCTTGGGTACTTCTCGGCGACGGGGCATTGTCTTCTTCCTCTAAATCTTGGAGCAGCGGCTCAGGTTTTGGGGCGCTTCACGCCGTACTTCGAGCGCTTGCGATTCCGGTTCACTTTGTTGGTCGACGACGGGCCGATGGCGCCAGACGCGTCGAGGGTGCCGCGCACCACGTGGTAGCGCACGCCCGGGAGGTCCTTGACGCGGCCGCCGCGGATGAGGACGACCGAGTGCTCCTGGAGGTTGTGGCCCTCGCCCGGGATGTAGCTCGTCACTTCCATGTGGTTCGTCAGGCGAACGCGGCAGACCTTGCGAAGCGCCGAGTTCGGCTTCTTCGGGGTCGTCGTGTAGACGCGAACGCACACGCCGCGCTTCTGCGGGCAGCGCTTGAGCGCCGGGGATGCCGTCTTCCAACGGGCGGCCTGACGGCCATGGTTGATGAGCTGATTGATCGTGGGCATTGTTCTTAGCCGTTCTCGGGTTTCCCGGGATTTGGTGCTGCGAAGGCGTGATTTGCCCTCAGAGCTCCGGGGAGCGCGCACTCTAGTCGCGGCGAAGTGCCTGTCAAGACACAGTGTATTTTACAGGTCATTTGCAGGCCAGGTCCTCTGGGAAGCCGCATTTTCCCGTGGAATTGCACTCCAAAAACGACGCGCATCGGGGGGTGGTCATGCTCTTCGGGTCGCAGGCGGCGCCTTCCATGGGGGCGGGGCCGCACGTGCGAGGGCCGCCGTCGTTCGGCACGCAACCCCCAGCGGAGCAAAGAGCGTCGAAGGCGCCTCCAGCACATGTGGCGCCGGCAGGTAGGAGCGTGACCGGAGTGCACATCTTTGTAGTGCCGTCGCAGACTGCCCCAGAGCCGAAGTCGCACGGAGCGACGGCCGAGCACGTTGCGCCGATGGCGACCCCGATCGCACACGTGCCGTTCACGCAGAAGAGGTCCGGACCGCAGCTCGTATGGCCGGCGATGCACGGGGCGCCACTCCCTGCGTACGCGGTGCACTTGCCCGACGCGAAGTCGCAGTAGCTCTTCGTGAAGTCGCACGGGACGATGCCGCCGCACGCCGAGCCGTTCGGCGCGTAGTCAGCGCAGATACCGCACTGGTCGGCGCCGGGCGCGATGCACAAGCCGGACTGACACGAGGCGCTGAACTGACAGGCAGCGCCAGTGGCACGGGTCCCGGTCGCTGCGCACCTCGGGCTGTCGGTGCACGACTTCGCGCTGTAGACGGCGCCGCAGGCTACAGCGTCGTCACCGGACCTGTTCGCGTCTGCAACGACACTGTAGAACGCGCAGCGCTTCGCATCCGCGGCCTCGCAGTCCGCATCACTGACGAAGTCGACGGCGAACCCGATCGGGTTGCACTTCTTCATGAACGCGCAGAACCCGGTCGCCTCCTTCGCGCACCCATCCGCGAGCGAGACGCCCGCGCCGTCCGCCATTTCCGGCCTTCACGGAGCCCCCGCACGAACAGGCGAACGCAATGGCCGCAAAGGCAATGTGATGAACGATGCGGCTCATCACGAGATGCATCCGCGGGTCATAGCACGGCGCTAAAACCCATCAACCACCGCGACCGGAGTTGGAGTTCCAACTTCGACCTCGACTTCGACCTCGACTTCGACACCGACTTCGACACCGACACCGACTTCGACACCGACTTCGACCCTCTACTTGCAGCCGCCTGTTCCTGCTGCTGGCGCGGTGGGGAGGTAGGGGTGCGCGCAGCCGAAATCGAACATGTCGAGAAGCGCGTCGCTGTTCGCGTCGCGATCGGTCATCGCAGGGAGATCCCACACGGTCTCGATCAGGCGGAGGACAGACGCGTGCGAGTGCAGCTTGTGCGAGACGTAGCCACGCCGCGAGAACGGCGAGATGAGCACCATCGGCACGCGCATGCCGTACGTGTCGAAGTCCGGCGCGTCCGCGGTGGGAACGCAGGCCTTCGGGGGCACGGCGTGATCGGCGAAGGCGCCGTTCTCGTCGTAGGTGTAGACCATCGCGATGCCCTTGCCGTCCTTCAGCCAGAGCGGGCTCGTGGTGACGGCGTCGTAGACGTGCTTCGTCCACGCCTCGCCGGGCTGGAGATCCGCGGGCGGGTGCTCGTCCAGCGTGTTGAAGCCGGCGTCCACGAACGTGACCTGCGGCAACGTGCCGGCGGCGGCCTGCGCGTAGAAGTCCTTCACGCGGAAGACACCCTTGTGCGTGCTGTCCCACGTGGGGAGGAGCGTGCCGTCGAACGGGAAGTTCTCGTCGGAGTAGGCGCCCCATGTGACGCCCGCCGCGTCGAGCACATCCATGATGACGGGCGTGTTCTTCGGAAACAGATCGGTTCCGGTGTTCTTCACTCCGTGCGAGCTACCCGAGAGCATGAACGCGCGGTTCGACGTGGTGCCGGAGAGCGCATCGCAGTGGTAGTTGTCCCCGAGCGCAAACGTGTCCGCCAGGAAGTAGTAGAACGGCAGCTGCGAGCGGTCGAACGTGCCCATGACGTAGTTGCCGTCGGACACGGTGGCGACGCCATTGACGGTGGTGCTCGCGGCGGCGTTCGTGACGAAGCCGTCCATCTTGCCGTTGTCCCACGCGGCGTGCTCGTTGTCCCACTGGTGCGTGGGGTCTTCCTTCGGACACGTGGTGGTCTGGTGGAAGCTCGACACGGGCGCGCCGCCGTCGGGGTACCCAGGGTTCATGAACGGCTCGTCGATACCGTTGACGTCTGGTCGCGAGAGCTTGAGCGCGCCGAAGATCTCGTCGAAGGAGCGGTTCTCCTTCATCACGACGACGACATGGCCGATCGGGAGCGCCGCGCGCGTCTTCGCGTCCAGACCGAGCGAGTCGGCAACCTTCGCGCCTGCCTTGAACGTGCACGAGATGCGCATCGCCTCGGTCGGATCCGCGGGGACCGATGTGCACGCCGCCGCGTCGAGCGACACCACGGAGCCGTCGTCGGTGCTGCTACCGCCTTCGGTGCCGCCGTCGTCCGTGGTGCCTGGACCGGCGTTGCCGGAGGACGACGAGCTGCATGCCACGAAGCCAGCGAAGGACATGAGAGAGGCAATCGAAAGAAGGGTGAGATAAGGCGCGCGCATACCCTTCGTTGTAGCTCAATACAGGCTCACGTACACATGGCTCGGCGGAACGTTCGGCGAGAGCGCGAGGTCAGGAGATGTCTGCAAGGTCTCGAGGACCTGCTCGATGCAGTCGACGAGCACCGACGGGAGCTCGGAGCGCGTGACGAGCTCGACCGAGGCTGCACCTCCGAGCGGACGCGTGACCGAGAAGACCATGTGCCCCGTCACGCCGGGCTCCTTGTCGAGCGCAGCGCGGTAGCACTCACCGATACGCGGGCGGAGGTCCGACTCCGGCGCAAAGAACACCCACGCACCATCACCTTCCGCCGAGAGCAGCGCGAGCTCCACCTGCTCTGGCCTGCGCGTGACCCGCGGGTGCGGCGCGGGCGCTGGCGCGGGCGGCGGACGGAGCTGTCGCGCGGGCATCGTCGCCGTGCAGCGCGGCTGCGAGGGTGCTGCGCAGCCGATCGCGTGGAGCGCGCAGATGAGCGTGACGATCGCGGCGATCGCGCGGATCGCGCTCGTGCACGGTCGCGGTATGATCGAGCGCATGAGAGGAGCATATCGCGCTCTCGGGCTGCTCGCGCTCGCAGCGACGCTCTCGATCACGGGACGCGCACATGCCATCTGCGGGCGTCCGCCAGCGGTGCACGTGCTCCCGACGTACTTCCTCACGGGACCGCCGAACGCGGAGGTGCGCCTCACGCTCGCCAAGGACTGGCGGACAACCGGGTTCTGCGCGGACGGCTCGCTTGCGACGTGCAGCGGTGTCGCCATGGAGCTCGAGCTACGCGCGGCGCCCAGGAACGGCGGGCCACCGTTCTCGATCCCATTCACCGGGGCGCATTCGGAGAGCGGCGCGTTCGCGACGGAGGTGCTGCGACCCGCGTCACCGCTCGCGGCAGGCCTCTACGAGATCCGCGCGGTGGAGCGCTCTGCGCGCGTGGAGCCGAAGGTTGTTGCGATCTTCAAGGTCGCGGGCGAACCAGACAGACTGGCGCCCACGTGGACCGGGCTCACGTCAGCGAGGTGGGTAAGACGCGCGCGGGCCGGCTCCGTTGTCATCGAGCCGGAATGCGGTGCGCCGCTCATCCAGCTGGAAGGCGCGCGCGCGACGGACGACATGACGAGCGACGTCGCGGTGAGCTTCGCGATCTGGCTCGCGCAGCCGGGCGCCGCGATCGACTACGCGAGGCCGCCGCTCCTCTATGCACGCGCCGACGAGCTCGGATCCACGCTCAGGATCGCGCTGGGGAATACGGAGGAGACCACCTCGAATTTCGCGACCGCCGCAGCCAATGCGAAGACCCCCTACCCCGCGATCAAGCTGGGCGTGCGCGCGGTCGACCTCGCCGGCAACATGAGCGCACCGAGCGAAGCTTTGGTCAGGTAGGGGTTCTTCCGCTCACGTCAGAGCCATGTCAGAGAGTGAATTTGTAGCGCGCCGTGCCGTCGATCGGCACGGTGACCTGTGCGCTCTGCGGCTTGCCGCCTTCGGGCGTGCACGTCACGCGATGTGAGCCGCTGGAGATCTCGAGCCCGGCGACGGGTGTTGCGCCGCGCGGCACCCCGTCAACGGTGACGTTGCACCAGCCGCCGCTCGCACCGACGTTCAGCTTGCCGCTGCCCTGCGGTGTAGGCGCGGGACGTTCGGGGGGCGCTGCGAATGGAATGACTGGCGCGCTGCTCACGGCCACGGGGTCCTTGCCGCCCTTGCCGCTCGGAAAGACCATCGCCTTCGCGAGGACAACGTCGAGGTGCTTCTTCTCCATGGGCTCACCCAGGAACACGAACGTCTGCTCGAGGTAGCCGGGCGCGGTGACGACGACCTTGTGCTCGATGCCCGACGCGACGCCGTCGATCATCATGTTGAACGGCCTGCCGTCGAGCGTCATGGTCGCGTGCGCGTCGTCAGGCTTCACGGCGACGTCGATGACGACCGAGCCCTTGCGCAGCGTGAACTGCACCGAGTCCCGCGGACGTGCGTCCGTCAGCACGATCGTGGTCTTCTGCTGCTCGAAGCCATCCATCGTGACCTTCACGTCGATGTTCGAGCCGATGGGAAGCGGGACGCTCGAGGGAGTCACCTCCTTGCGAAGGTCTCCGTTCACCCAGATCGCAGCGCCGGGCGGATCCGTGACGACCTCGAGCGCGCCCTGCGACATGGCCGCAGGCATGGGCGCCGGTGACGAGGCAGTCGTCGTGTGTTGCTTCTTCCAGATGAGGACACCGGAGAGCCCACCCACGCCGAGGATGCCGATCAGCGTGAGCGCCACGAACATGCCTACGTTGGTGCGCGGCGCTGGCGAGAAGTTCGTCACCGTGTGCGCGGCGGCGGGCATGCTCTGGGACGCGAGCCGCTGCGAGTCTGTCGCGAGGTTCGCCGCGGCCAGGCGCGACATCGCCCCCTCGAACTCCATCGTGGTCTCCGCCGCGCGGTTCATCTCGATGATGTCGGCGAGCTGCTTGCCCTGGAGGAGCGCCTCCTTCTGCGCAGCGAGCTTCTCCTCGAAGAGGCTCTGCATGAACTCGTGCAGCGCGATGTTGCTGACGGCGATGCGCTCGTTGCGGATGAACGCTTCCAGGTCGCTCTGCATCTCGCGCGCGCTCTGGTAGCGCTCCTCGCGATCCTTCAGGAGCGCCTTCATGACGATTCGCTCGAGCTCCTGCGGGTAGCCGGGCCGCACGCGCGAGGGGCGTGGGTACTCCTCCTCGCAGATCATCTTGAGGGTCTCGTACTCGCTCGCGCTCTTGAACAGGCGCTTGCCGGTGGTCAGCTCGAACAGCATGACGCCGGTGGAGAAGATGTCGGAGCGCCAGTCGACGTGCTCGCCGCGAGCTTGCTCCGGCGACATGTACGGGACCTTGCCTTTGAGCTTTCCGCTCTTCGTGGACTCGCCCGTCTTGTTGTCGCTCTTGGCGATGCCGAAGTCGACGATCTTCACGTCGCCCGAGAACGTGACGACCACGTTCTGCGGGGAGATGTCGCGGTGGACGATGTTGAGCGCGGTGCCGTCGAGCTCCCGGCGCTCGTGCGCGTACGAGAGGCCGGCGCACATGCCGAGCGTGATCGCGAGCGCGTGCTCCATGGGGAACTCGAGGACGTTGCGCCGCTTCATCTGGCGCACCATCGAACGGAGATCCTCTCCGTGGACGTGCTCCATCGCGATGAAGTAGACGCCGTTCACCTCGCCCACATCGAAGATCTGGACGATGTTCGGGTGCGACAGCGTGGCCGCGATGCGCGCCTCGTGGAGCAGCATCTCGATGAACGCGCGATCCTGGTTCATCTCCGGCAGGATGCGCTTGATGACGATCAGCTTCTCGAAGCCGGCGACGCTCCTCTGGATCGCCAGGAACAGCTCCGCCATCCCACCCTTCGCCAGCTTGCGAAGGAGGGTGTACTTGCCGAAGCGCATCGGCATGCCGTCTTCATCCGTTACTGGAGCGGCAGCTGCGAGGACCGGCTGTGACATTACGGGCTCAGTTACGTCGCGGCTTTCGGCCGCCCCCTTTCCGTGCTCTAAAACGGTAGACTGACGTTGACGGCGGGTCAATTCAGGCCTCGTTGAATTCGCGCCATGAGCCCCGGAAACGCTTCGAAGTCCGCTTGCTTGGCTCTCCTCGGCCTTGCTTTCGGCCTTGGCGCCCTCGCGTTGCCCCGCAGCGCTGCAGCTGCAACTGGGCCAATGACCTTCGTGAAGGGTCCATATGTCCAGGATCTGGGCGCGACCTCCGCGGAGGTGCGCGTGGAGGTCGATCCGCCGGGGCCGGTCACGCTCGAGTTTGGAGACGCGGGTGGGCCGGGGCGCATCGAGCACAAGCAGACCGCACCCTTCCATGTGTTCCCGCTCACCGGGCTGTCGCCAAAGACCCGCTACGTCTTCACCGCGCAGAGCGGGCTGTCCGCGAAGCCCGGCAGCTTCACGACGGCGCCGCCGAACGACGCGAACGACCCCATCACGTTCCTCGTCTACGGCGACAACCGCACGGACGACGCGGCTCACGCGGCGATCGTCCGCGCGATGGTGCCCCACCCGGCGGACTTCCTGCTCAACACCGGCGACCTCGTGGAGCACGGCGGTGTGCCGGGGCTCTGGCAGCGCTTCTTCGACATCGAGGCGCCCCTCCTCACTACCGAGTGCGTGTTCCCCACGATCGGCAACCACGAGCTCGTCGATCGCGACGCCACCCTGTACCTCCGCTACTTCGGGCCGAGCACGACGCTCGGAGGCGCGGGCGCATCCGTCGCGCCTTCGGTGCATCGCACCTTCCGGTGGGGCTTCGTCCGCGTCCTCATCGTTGGCGGGTTCGGGGACTCCGCGAGCGTCGGCGAGGAGAAGCGCTGGCTCGAGGAAGAGCTCCGCAAGGCTG
This sequence comes from Myxococcales bacterium, assembly GCA_025355005.1. Lineage (GTDB taxonomy): Bacteria > Myxococcota_A > Polyangia > Polyangiales > Polyangiaceae > JANXLV01. The sequence goes on from JANXLV010000025.1 coordinate 113,477, forward strand.
ACACGGAGCCGGGCATCCTCTATCGCCTCGTGATGACGCATCACGGGCCGTGGTCGAGCGGGCCGCACGGGTCCAACCGGATGTTGTATAATACATCTGTCGTCGACGTGCTGCGGGCGCGCAAGGTGACGCTCATGCTCTCCGGCCACGACCACATCTACGAGCGCGGGCAGTCCGGCGACGTCCCGTACATGGTAAGCGGCGGCGGCGGCGCGCCCAGCTACGAGGAAAAGGATCGACTGAAGACCACGCGCACGTTCGAGTCCACGCGTCACTTCGTGGAGGTGCGCGCCACGCCAGCCGCCATGACGTTCACCGCGTTTCGGGTGGACGGTTCGAAGATAGAGGAGTGCGGCCTTCCGGCAACCGGCGGCGGCTGGGACTGCGACAAGCAGGCGGCGGCAACCACGCCCTCCGCGGGAACGACGAGCCCGACCCCCGCGAACAATCCGGGTAACGTGAAGACGGACTCGGCGAAGTCCACGTGTGGATGCCGCATTATCGGAGCAGGTGCGGGTACGGGAACGGGAACGGGCGCGGGAACGGGGGAGCGTGCGGGAGTGATGGGGGTGTTCTTCGGGCTTCTCCTTCTTGGTTGGCGCGGGTACGCTCGGAGGCGATGCGCTCCGCCCTCGGTCTCGTCCTAGCTGTTTCGGTTGCTGCCGTGATTGGCGGCTGCAACACGTACTCGAACAACCTCAATCGCAGCAAAGAGGCGTTCGAGCAGAACCAGTACGAGCGCTCGCTCGCGATCCTCCGCGCTCTCGAGCCGGACGAGAACCACCTCACCGTGGGCGAGCAAGCCGAGTACGCGTACCTGCGCGGGATGACCGACTATCGCATCGGCTATCAGTCGGACGCGCGCCACTGGCTGGCCGTCGCGTTCGAGATCGAGAAGACGAATCCCAAGTCGCTCAACGTCGACTGGAAGACGCGGCTCGACCAGGTCCTCGAAGAGCTGAACAAGCACGTCTACAACGAGGGCTACGCAAACCTGGGCAACACGCCTGCGGCCAAGGGTGAGGACCCGGAGGACGCCCCGAAGAAGAGCGCGAAGAAGAAGCCCGACGAAAAAGCGCCCAGCAAGAGTGACAAGGGCGACAAGTCCGACAAGTCCGACGACAAGTGAGCCAGCCTTACCCGCCGTACTACGAGCCTGGCGCGCCGCCGGTTCAGACGTATCGGGCAGCAGCACCGGGTCAGGGGTTCGCGCCGCTCGGCTCGCGGCTACGAATGGGGTTTGCCGTCGTCGTGGCCCTCGCCATGGTGATGTTCGTCTCGTCGATCGGCTGCATGAGCGGCGCGATCATCATGAACCCGGATCGCCCGAACGAGTCGCTCATGATCGCGTTCGGCGTGACGCTCGTCCTCGCGATCTTCCTGCTCTACGCGCAGATCTTCATCGGCCTGTTCTGGATCTATCGCGTGTGGAGCTGGCTGCCCGACGATCAGCGCTGGTCGAAGCACTGGAAGGGCCGCATCGATCCGGCGATGGCCGCAGGCATGATGCTCATCCCGTACTTTCACTACTACTGGATGTTCGTGATCGACTGCGGCATCTGCGACGCGATGGATCGCATGCGCGTGCAGTACCCGACCACGCGCGTGGCCCCGAAGCAGCTCGCGATCGCGGCGTGCATCTGCCAGCTCATCATCCCGCTTCCGGTGGGCTCCATTCTCTGGCTCATGTTCATGGGGCGCATTGAAGAGATGACGCGCGACATGAGCCGTGCAGCAGCGCAGTTCGGTCAGCCCGGCGCGGGCCCGGCGCAGCCCGCGTACTGATCGCGCCGAAAAACGAGCGCTCGGGCTGAGTCGGAGGCCGTCGGGGATGGTTCCGGCTCCGGAGGTGGATCCCGTTTTACCCCTTCTTTTGGGGGGTGGGAGATCCACCTACGGGGTGCCTTTGAGGTGTATCCTTGCGGAATCACATGTGCGGGTATGTAGGCATAGGTAGTGCAGTTACCCTCATCGTCACCAACCACAACAAAACACTCTGGAGCCCGACGCCCATGAACTTCCGTACTGCCCTTCTCGCCATCCCCGCTCTCCTACTCGTCGCCTGCGCGGCCGAGACCAACGACACCGACCAGGCCCAGGACGAGGACCTCACCAAGTCCGCGACCGGCGTGGCGCTCGAGTCG